>NZ_JAHBAY010000014.1 GCF_018499875.1 Kineosporia corallincola
AAGGGGGATGGCGTACGCCTCATATCCGCCATCAGTTGCTACTAGGGGTAGGGCCGGGTGAACCGCCTACGCTGCCCACCCGATGACGCCTGGGTGGAAGGAAGCGCAATGACGGCAACGCGGCCCGCTGACACGCTGAATCGGGATCGGCGATCCCGTCATCGTGGTGGTTCACCAGCCTGATCCCTCGACGACGGGTATCGAGGGCTGGCGGCGCCACCAGCGCCAGGACTTGCGGGTACGAGCGAATTGAATGCCGACGGCCATCGGACGGCCGAGCACCGGGTCCCCAGCCACCAGGTAGGTGACCACATCGCCGGCCCTGAAGGGCGGCTTGTCAGCTGTCACCGAATCGATGGTGAAGGACAGAGGTACGGACGGGGTGCTGCCGGGCTCCGGCTGAAGTTCGCCGGCCCCGAACTGGCCACACCACACAACGACGCCCCGTTGTCTTTCGTCCGCGCCCACCGCCGCCCCTCAGACCTGAGTCGCTGACCGATCTGCTGGACCGGCATTCATCCCGGCAGTCGGCTCGGCCACATCAACCTTTACCCGATGTCGCCCGTTCGGCGGAACCGCCACTGCCCTTGGGCGTCAGCGAACATCAGACGCACCGCCAGCACAGCCCCTCGCGGGTGATCCTGGACCGGTGACCTGACGGGTAGCGTCTCGGGTACGTCTCGGGTGATCTGCCACAGCTGCCGGGCCCTGGACCGAGGCTCGACCGGGCATGCGACGCCCACCCGGTCCACGAGCGGCGGCCGGCCGGGGATCGTCGGCGTCGATGGCGAAGTCGCTCGGCACTGAGCGCCACCTACACGCCTAGAAGATCCGTAACGCCAGGCTGCGTGAAGGGGGGGACAAAACAGATGGATCGGGCTCAATGGCCCGATCCCTGAGTAGCGCATGTGTGCACTGCGGTTGTGTCCGAGGGGGGACTTGAACCCCCACGCCCGATAAAGGGCACTAGCACCTCAAGCTAGCGCGTCTGCCATTCCGCCACCCGGACTTGCTTATTCATTTGTTTTGCTGTCTTCGGGGGGCTGCCCTTCCAACGATCTGAAGACTAGCATGAACGCGAGGTGTCCGTTGCACGCCCCTTGCCGTCCTGGCGAGCCGGGCGCCTGAGGCACGTCTTCTCTTCGGAGCGTCACCTTCGCGCTACTCGTCGTTGACGGGTTGCCTCGGTGTGGCTCGGCTCTGGCGGGTCTGGCTCGGTCGCCCGTGGGGTTCCTGGGTGCCGGTATCCGGCGGCGCGGCTTCTGCGAGGGGCGCAACGAGAGCCCATCAGGCCGGGGCCACGGGCGGCTGCCGCCGCGAGCGGCCGCCTCAATATCTCACCCCGCCACGCCCTACCCGCCAGGTCACGCCCGACTCACCCTGCCACGCCATGCCCCGCCCACGCCCCGCCACGCCCTGACCTGCCAGGTCACGCCCCACCCGCAACGCCATGCCGTGCCCCACACCCCGCCCCGCCCATGCCCCGCCAGGTCATGCCAGACCGCGGTCCGGGAAACCCCCGGTGGCAAGGCAATTTCGGGAGAGCGCCCCGGTGCTGCACTCCGCATGCTCACCCGGCAGCCGGGTCTGGACGTCCCCGGCGGCCGATGTGCCTACTGGATGGCTGGAGGGCACATGCAGGCGAGGCACGGGACGGGGCGCATGCGGCATTTCGACGGCCACTCCTCTACCGGCGGCGCGGGGGAGGGGGCGGTGTACGTGCCCGTGCTCCAGGCCCACGCGGGGGAACTGGCCGCCCTGAAGAGGATGAGCGCCGGCACCCGCGCTCGCACCTGCCCCCTGCTGGAGATCGTCCCCGACAGCGGGTTCAGGCTGCACCAGCCGGGTGGGCTCCGGGACTGGTTCGAGGTGCTCGCCGCGAACTGGCCGCAACGGGTGATGGTGGACGGCCACCATCTGCGGCCCCCGGAGACGCGCGGCCGGACGGGCCTGGGGACGATCGTCGAGGAGGCCCGGGGGCTGGCCGGGCAGATGGTTCCGGTGATCCGGCTCGACGCCGACGAGCCGACCCGTGCCGATGCCCGCGCGGCCCTCAGAACGAACGAGAACGGGATCGCCGTCCGGATCCGGGTCGGCCCCCGCGAGCTGGTGACGGCCGGCGAGGAACTCATCCTGCGATTGCGGGCCCTGCTGGGACAGATCCGGGCCACGGTGGCGTCGGTGGATCTGGTGATCGACCTGGAGCTGGTGGAGGACGATGCCGTCGCCCGTCTCGCCGCACGGCATCTGAGCCGCTTCATCGACCGGCTGCCCGCCGTGCAGTCCTACCGCTCGGTGATCGTGACCTCCGGGACCTTCCCGCCCCATCTGGGCAAGGTGCGTTCCTGGACCCTGACCCCGATCATTCGCTACGACGTCGCCGTGTGGGAGTTCCTGAAAGCCGAGCAACCGCAGCGGATGCCGGTCTACGGCGACTACGCGATCAGCCATCCGGTCCGATATGCCCCGTCGTCGGGCAACTGGCGGCCCGCACCCCAGCTGCGCTACACCACGCCGATGAACTGGCTGGTCCTGCGCGGAACCCAGCGAGGTGACCCGCGGCGTCACGGCCAGTTCTTCGAGATCTGCCGGCAGATCAGTCAGCACCCGGACTTCTCCGACGGTCTGGGCCCGGCCGACCGGTGCATCGCCGAACCCGAGCGTCACCTCGCCGGCCCGGGCGGCGGAAAGCTCTGGAAGGAGCTGGGCATCGCTCATCACGCCGACTTCGTCGTGGACTCCATCGGCCGTTCCGGCCTGCCCTGACGGGCGCGATTCAGGGGCGCACGTGCCCGGACGGTACGGTGCAGGCGTACTCATCACCCGCTCCGTGCCGGACCAGCGAGGAAACCTCTGTGATCAGCGAGTATCTGACCAGTTTCGCCGGGCTGCCGGTGCATTCGGACGACGACGAGGAGACGCCGGAGAACGCCTTGGCGGTCGCCTGGCGGATCTCGGTCGACTACGACTCCCCGGAGGTCGAGTTCGAGACGCAACTGGACCAGGTGCTGGAACACACCGGTCCGGGCGGCCCCGTCGCGCTGGTCCTGGGGCAGTGGGGTGAGGCCTACGAGAACAAGGTGCCGCTGAACCTGCTGATCGACCGGGCCGGCCGGATGGGTTCTCTGCGGGCGCTCTTCGTCGGCGACCTGATCTCCGAGGACTGCGAGATCTCCTGGATCGTGCAGGGGGACTACACGCCCCTGCTGGCGGCCTTCCCGCAGCTGGAGCGTCTGTGGATCCGCGGCGGCAACGAACTGGAGATCCAGCCGCTGCGTCACGAAGCGCTGCTGGAACTCGTCGTGCAGGCGGGAGGCACCCCGCCGGCGTTCGTCCGGGCGGTCGGCGAGTGCGACCTGCCGCGTCTGGAGTCTCTCGAACTGTGGCTCGGCACCGAAGATTACGAGGGTGGGGCCACCCCGGAAGACCTCGCCCCGGTGTTGCAGGGCAAAGTCTTCCCGAAGCTCACCCGGCTCGGGCTGCGCAACGCCGAGAACGCCGACGAGATCGCCGCTGCCGTGGCAGCCGCCCCGGTGGTGGGCCGCCTGAGCGAGCTGGACCTCTCGCTGGGCACGCTCGGCGACGTGGGCGTGCGGGCGCTGTCGGCCGGTCAGTCGCTGGCCCACCTGGACGTGCTCGACCTGCACCACCACTTCGCCGGCCCGGACGTGGCCCGGCACCTGGTGGACGCGCTGCCCGGCACCCGGGTGGACGTCTCGGACGTCCAGACCGAGGACGACGAGGAGGACGAGCGGTACCGCCGGTTCATCTCGGTCTCGGAATGAGCGCCGGGCTGCGGCTGGCGGTCGTGGGCAACCCGGCGAACCGGCGGGTGGCGATGTTTCTCGAGGCGGCCCGGGCCGGCGGACTGGCCGATCCGCAGGTGTTCGCCTGGAGCGACGTCCTGAGCTCGGGACCGGTGCCCGGGCCGGGGACGCTGGTGCGCATCGACTCGCCCGGTGAGGACGCGCGGGTGGACCGGTTGCTGCGCGGCCTGGGGGCGGGTGGGCCGGTCCGGGAGGCCGCGCACGGCGAGATCCTCGGGCTGGCCGACGCTCATGCCGGCCTGCGGGTGGGACTGGAACGGATTGCCGCCGGCGGCGGGACACTGCTGAACCCGGTGCGGGACGTGCTGGTCATGGGGGACAAACGGCGCACCCACGCTCTGCTCGCCTCGCGGTCGGTCCCGGTACCGCCCGCGCTGGCGCCGGTGCACGACTGGGACGGTCTGCGCTCGCACATGCGGGACGCCGGCTGGTCCCGGGTGTTCGTCAAGCCCGCTTTCGGGTCGTCCGCCTCCGGCGTGCTGGCGCTGAACCTGTCCGGCACCAGGGTTTCCGCGGTCACCTCGGTGGAACGGACGCCGGACGGGCGGCTGTTCAACAACCTGCGGGTGCGCCGCTGCACCAGCCCGGCCGAGGTGGGGGCGATCGTCGACCGGCTCGCCCCGGACGGCCTGCACGTCGAGCGCTGGTTCCCCAAGGCGTCCCTGGCCGGTCGGGTGCTGGATCTGCGGGTCGTGGTGACCGCCGGCCGGCCCCGTCACATCGTCGTGCGCACCTCCGCGCACGCCATCACCAATCTGCATCTGGGCAATGCCCGCGGTGACCTCGGGGCGGTCCGGGCCGCGGCCGGGACCACGGCGTGGGAAGAGGCGATGCGCACCTGCGAGCGGGTCGCGGCCTGTTTCCCGGGCAGCCTGCACGTCGGTGTGGACCTGATGTTCGCCCCGTCGTGGCGTCGGCACGCGGTGGCCGAGGTCAATGCGTTCGGCGACCTGCTGCCCCGGGTCCTGGCCGACGGCCGGGACACCTACGGCGACCAGATCGAGGCACTGAAGAAGAAAGAGCTCGCGTGCGCCATCTGATCGGAAGTCACGACGTGCTCCTCGTGACCCTGGACACCCTGCGCTACGACGTGGCGGTCGAGCGGCTCGAACAGGGCCGCACCCCGCACCTCGCCCGGGTCCTGCCGGGCGGGGCATGGCAGAAGCGGCACAGCCCGGCCAGTTTCACCTACGCGGCGCACCAGGCCTTCTTCGCCGGGTTCCTGCCGACCCCGGTGACCCCGGGTCCGCACGAGCGGTTGTTCGCGGCCCGGTTCCCGGGCAGCGAGACCAGCGGGGCGGACACCTACGTCTTCGACGCGCCCGATCTGCCGACGGCGCTGACCGCGGCCGGGTACCACACCGTCTGCCTCGGGGGAGTGGGCTTCTTCAACCCGGCCTCCGCGCTCGGGCGGGTGCTGCCGGGGTTGTTCTCCGAGGCGCACTGGGAGCGGGATTTCGGGGTCACGGCCCCGGACTGCCTCGGCGCCCAGGTGGACCGTCTCGCGTCCGTCATCGCCGAGACCTCGCCGGGCAGGCCGCTGTTCACCTTCGTCAACGTGGCCGCCCTGCACCAGCCCAACCGGCACTACCTGCCCGGCGCCGCCCAGGACAGCCGGGAGAGTCACGGGGCCGCGCTGGAGTACGTCGATTCTGTGTTGCCCCGGCTGTTCGACCTGGTCACCGGCCGGGGCCGGCCCTGCCAGGTGATCATCTGCTCCGACCACGGCACGCTGTACGGCGAGGACGGGCACACCGGGCACCGGGTCGCCCACGAGCAGGTGTGGACGGTGCCCTACGCGGACTTCGTGCTGGAGGCGTCATGAGCCTCGACGGTTCCCCGTATCAGGGCTACCTGTACGCCTATCCGCACAAGACCGCCTACCGACGGCTGGAGCCCCGGCCCCTGCTGAGCGAGGTGTGGGCGCACGAGCCCACCTCGGCGCTGTTCGCCTACGTCCACATCCCGTTCTGCGAGATCCGTTGCGGCTTCTGCAATCTCTTCACCCGAACCCGGCCGCCCGCGGAACAGGTCACCGCATATCTCGCCCAGATCGACCGGCAGGCCCGCGCGGTGCGGGACGCCCTCGGCGACCGGCCGGCCTTCGCCCGCCTGGCGATCGGCGGTGGCACCCCGACCTATCTCACGGCGCCGGAACTGGAGCGGCTGTTCGCCGTCGTCGGGGGCACCCTGGGAGCGGCCGGTGTCCCGGCGACGGTCGAGACCTCGCCGGCCACAGCCACTCCCGACCGGATGGCGGTCCTGGCCGATCACGGCGTCACCCGGGTCAGCATCGGGGTGCAGAGCTTCCTGGAGTCCGAGGCCCGCGCCGCGGTCCGCCCGCAGAAGCCGAGTGAGGTGCAGTCCGCTCTGGAGACCATCCGGGCCGGCGGCGTCCCCGCACTGAACCTCGACCTGATCTACGGCATCGACGGGCAGACCCGCGAGAGCTGGCACGTGTCACTCACCCAGGCGCTGCGCTGGCACCCCGAGGAGATCTTTCTCTACCCGCTGTACGTGCGCCCGCTCACCGGGCTGGACCGGCGGGCCAGGACCGTCGCCGACTGGGACGCGCAGCGTCTGGACCTGTACCGGTATGCCGTCGACTTTCTGAAAGACGCCGGATACGTGCAGGACTCGATGCGTCAGTTCCGCCGGGCCGACGCCCCGGCCGACGAGGCCCCCGACTACAGCTGCCAGGACGACGGCATGGTCGGCCTCGGCTGCGGGGCCCGTTCCTACACCCGCGACCTGCACTACTCCTTCGACTACGCGGTCAGTGTGCCCGAGGTGCGGGCCGTGATCGACGACTACGTGGCCCGCCCGGCCGGCGACTTCCGTTACGCCGAGTTCGGTTTCAACCTGGACGAGGGGGAGCAGCGGCGGCGCTGGCTGGTCAAGTCGCTGCTGCGCGCCGAGGGGATCGATTCCGCCGCCTACGAGAAGCGTTTCGGCACCCGTCACGACGACGACTTCCCGCAGCTGCGCGACCTGACCGAGCGCGGCTGGCTGGAGGCCGGCCACACCCGGCTGACCGCCGAAGGTCTCGCGCACTCCGACTCCGTCGGACCGTGGCTGGTCTCCGGTCCGGTGCGGGCCGCGATGGCCGCCCACACCCTGCGATGAGCGTCTTCCTCGGCCTGCCGGGCGCGTCGCCGGTGCCGTCAGTGCCGTCGGTGCCGGATCGCCTGTCGGTCCTCTACCGGGGGCCGCTGGCCAGCTGCAACTACGACTGCCCGTACTGCCCGTTCGCCAAGCGGGTCGACCCGCCGCCCCTGCTCCGCGAAGACCGCGCCGCGCTGGGCCGTTTCGTCGACTGGGTGGTGGAAACGACGGACGTGCGGCTGTCGATCCTGTTCACGCCGTGGGGCGAGGGGCTCATCCGCTCCTGGTACCGCGAGGCGATCGTGCGGCTGTCGCACCAGGACCACGTGGACCGGGTGTCGATCCAGACCAACCTGGCCGCCCGGGTGGACTGGATGGCCGACGCCGCGCCGACGGCCGCGCTCTGGGCCACCTACCATCCCGGGCAGGTCACCCTGGAGCGGTTCCTGGCCCGCTGCCGGCGTCTGGACGAGATCGGGCGCCGATACTCGGTGGGCGTGGTCGGGCTGCCCGGGCACCACGAGGCCGCCCTGGAGCTGCGCGCGGCCCTGGAACCGTCCGTCTACCTGTGGGTGAACGCCGCCGAGGGGCACACCTACTCGCCTGAGGAAGAGGCCCGCTGGACGGCCCTGGACCCGCGCTTCGGTGACAGCGTGCGTCCTCACGTCTCGTTCGGGCAGCCCTGCCACGCCGGGGAGAGCGCCGTCTCGGTGATCGGGGACGGCACGGTGCGCCGCTGCCACTTCATCGACACCCCGCTGGGCAACCTCTACGACGGCAGCTGGCGGCAGGCGCTGCGACCGAGACCGTGCACCAACCGGATCTGCGACTGCCACATCGGTTACGTACATCTCAAGCCCCTGGGACTGTACGACGTGTACGGGCCGGGCGTGCTGGAGCGGATCCTCGCCTGACGCCGAATGCCGCGGAAGATGTCTCGGTATTTCCAGCGTCGTCTCCGCCGCATCGAGCAATTCCCGGGCGGAGTGACCTTCACTCCGGCCACGTCCCGGCCGAACTGCTGAGGGGGAGGATCTCAGAAGGGACCGGACACGGTGGTCAGTCGCCGCGAGTTGTTTCGAGGAGCCCTGCTGGCCGGGGGCGGGCTGGGCACCGGGGCGGCGGCGGGCGAACTGTTCGACGAGGCCGAACCACCGCCCCTGAACGGCGGTCACGCGGCCGCCGCCGACAAGCTCGGCCGGCTGTCCCGCGGCGACGTCAGGATCCACTACCGCGTCAGTACCGGGACCAGGGTGGCGGCTCTGACGTTCGACGACGGACCTCTGCCGAACTGGACCCCGCGTTTTCTCGACGCACTGGACGAGGCCGGGGTGCCGGCCACCTTCTTCCTGGTCGGCAAGCAACTCGTCGAGCACGCGAGCATCCTGCGCGGCCGCCTGGATCGGCACGAGGTCGGCAACCACTCCTGGTCGCACCCCGATCTGGCCACCCTCGACCTGGCCGCGGTCCGTCGCGAACTGGAGTCGACGCACGACGCGATCGAGAAGCACACCGGGCGCACCGCGACCCTGATGCGTCCCCCGTACGGTCATCTCGGCGGATCGACCGTGCTGGCGGCCGTGGGCATGGGGTACGACATCGTGCTGTGGTCGCGTTCGGTGGACGAACGGCGGTACGCCGGCGATCCGGCCGGGCAGGCCGCTGATTTCGTCGCCACACTCCGGCCCGGGACGATCGTGCTGGCTCACGACGCCGGTCACCGGGGCCGCCTGGTGACGCTCGGGGCCCTGCCCGCGATCGTGTCCGGTCTGCGGGCGAAGGGGTACCGGTTCGTCACGGTGTCCGAGCTTCTCCGGGACTGAGGCTCACTCCTCCAGGGAGCCCAGCACCCCCTCCGGCCCGCCCGCCCGCAGAATCCCCCGGAAGGCGTCCGTCATGGCGTCCAGACCACCCTCCGGCACGATCACCAGGTCGGGACACTGGAACCACGAACCGCCGCTGTTCTCACCGGTTTCCGCCCAGCTGTCCAGAACCCGCCGGATCGCGGTGGGCGTCATGAAGGTGGCGCTCCAGCGAGCGCCGGTCGGCAGAACGAGCTCCGCGTCGATGTTGTCCACCGTTGCCGGGTCGTCGTCCGCACCCAGCATGAACACCGCGCTGAAGCCCTCCCCGGGCACCCGGTGAAGCGGGGCGTTGACCATGGAACTCCTTCGACGGGCGATCAGATCGGTTCGACCCGGTGAACTCTATTCCGGGAGGCGGGGATGCCCGTCATGTTCGCTGTCGCCAGGGTCCTGGTCGTCGTGGAGGTGGACGTCCTCGGAGTGGAACTCGGTGCAGGCGTCGGCCTGCGTCCCTGACCGGGACATGCGTTGGGGGCCGGACGGCCTGGCTGCTGCTCACCGTGCTGACGTCGTGAGCCAGAGCCCTCCACATCTAGGAACGGATGGCCTCCAATATTGGGACTAGGGACCCTTCCCGTTTTGGTATTAGAAAAGTGGGAAGGGACGCTGCCCGGGACTGCTGTCCTGACCGGTTCGACTCGGCAGGATGCATTGCCGCGCACGGCTCAAGCGCTCACCGGCAGATTGCACACCATGACCATCTGGCCGTTGTCGCAAGGCGAGATCAGTGGTGTCACAGAGAATTTCCTGCCGGCGCTTCGCACGGATCCGGGTGCGACGGTAGCGGCTCGGCCATCTTCTTCGACTGCGCGATCCGAGTATGTCGACCGGCTCTGTGCCGGCGGGTTCCCGCTGGCCCTGCGTCGGGTGGGCGCCGCCAGAAATCGCTGGTTCGACGACTACGTGCGCCAGTCACTGGAGCGCGACGCCGTCGAACTGGTCCGGATACGCCAGCGCACGTTGCTGCGTGAACTGCTGGGACGGCTGGCCGGGCGGACCGGACAGGTATTCAATCCGACCAAGGTGTCGGAGGGCCTGACCGGCGATCGTCAAACCATCGAAGACTACGTCCGCCTGCTCGAAGACCTCTTCCTCGTCGACCGACTTCCCGCCTGGGGCAAGACGCTACGCGCGCGAGCAACTGCGGCGCCGAAGGTCCATGTCGTCGACACGGGTGTGGCTGCACGGCTCATGCGGATCACCGCTGCCAGGCTCGCCAGTCTCGACCCCACCGCCCTGGCGGAGTTCGGCCATCTGCTGGAGAGTTTTGTCGTCGGCGAGCTCCGCAAGCAGGCGTCCTGGCTGAATGAGCCTGTTTCCACGGGGCATTGGCGTACCCGAGACGGGGACGAGGTCGACTACGTCATCGAGTTCGAGGACGGCGGGGTCCTGGCGTTCGAGGTGAAAGCGAACGAACGTGTCGCAGGCAATGATCTACAAGGTCTGCGCAAGCTGCGGGAGGCTCTGGGTGACAGGTTCCTGGCGGGCGTTGCCCTGAGCACTGGATATCGCTCGTTCACCTATGAAGACCGGCTGCACGTCATGCCCGTGGATCGGCTCTGGAGACCTGTCGCCGGATAGCTGTGGGTCTGGCGGATGAGCGATCGGATCGGTTCGACCCGGTGAACCCTGTTCCGGGAGGCGGGGATGTCCGTTATGTTCGCTGGACTGCCGGTCATCGTGGAGGTGGACGTCATGGTCGAGTTCGGGGTCTTTCTGCCGATCGCCAACAACGGATGGATCCTGTCGTCCGCTTCACCGCAGTACCGGCCGAGTTTCGAGCTGAACCGCACGATCACCCGGCTCGCCGAGGAGAACGGGTTCGGGTTCGTGCTGTCCATGGTGAAGTTCCGCGGCTACGGCGGCCCGACCCGGCACTGGGACTTCTGCCAGGACTCACTCACCCTGATGACCGGGCTGGCCGCGGTGACCAGCCGGATCAAGCTGTTCGCCTCGGTCGCCCCGATCACCCTGCACCCGGCGATGGTGGCGCGGATGGCGTCCACGATCGACGACATCTCCGGCGGCCGCTTCGGCATCAACATCGTGGCCGGCTGGAACCGTGCCGAGTACGCGCAGATGGGCCTGTGGCCCGGCGACGACTTCTACGACTACCGCTACGACTACGCCGAGGAGTACGCCCACGTCCTGCGCGAGCTGTGGGAGCACGGAAGGCTCACCCACCACGGCCGGTTCGACCTGGAGGACTGCGAGGTGCTGCCCACCCCGCCGCACGGGGTGAAGCTGCTCAGCGCCGGGCAGTCCCCGCGCGGCCAGGAGTTCTGCGCCCGCTACGCCGACTACCACTTCTCCGCCGTGGGTGATCCGGCGGCGGTCGCGGCGATGAACCGGCGCACCCGCGAACTGGCTGCCGGGCACGGGCGTTCGGTCACGTCCCTGAACCTGGCCACCGTCGTCCTGGGCGACACGGACGCCGACGCCCGCCGCAAGGTCGAGCTCTACACCGAGGGCGCCGACCTGGCCGCGATCGGGTACATGACCGGGCAGTACTCCCGGGACACCGCCACGGACGGCTCCTCGGCCGCCGTCGTCGCCGGGCACGGCGGAGGGCGTCCCTCGCCGTTCTACGGCGGCGCCGAGCCGATCGTCGGGTCCGCAAGCACCGTGGCCGCCGCACTGGACGAGATGGCCGGCATCGAGGGAACCGGCGGGATCATGCTGGTTTTCGACGACTTCGTCGAAGGCGTGGCACGTTTCGGCGCCGAGGTGATGCCGCTGCTGTCCTCGCACCCGGTCGCCCCGGCAAGCTGAGCGGTACGCTCGTGCGGCCCGGTCCCGCGGCGCGGCACCACGATCAGGAGAGACCCGTGACAGATCTGACCACGTTCATCGCCGGACTGCCGAAGGCCGAGCTGCACGTGCACCACGTCGGCTCGGCGTCGCCGCGGATCGTGGCCGAGCTGGCGGCCCGTCACGAGGGCCGCTCCCCGGTGCCCGCCGACCCGGCCGCGCTGGCCGACTACTTCGCGTTCACCGACTTCGACCACTTCATCCAGGTCTACCTCAGCGTCGTCGACCTGATCCGGGACGGCGACGACGTGCGCACCCTGACCTACGAGGTGGCTCGCGAACTGGCCCGCCAGCAGGTGCGTTACGCCGAGCTGACGGTCACCCCGTACTCGCACGTGACCCGGGGCATCCCGGCCCCGGAGGTCTGTGCCGCCATCGAGGACGCCCGGGTGTCCGCCGCCCGCGACCTCGGCATCGAGCTGCGCTGGTGCTTCGACATCCCGGGCGAGGCCGGGCTGCCGGCGGCCGAGCAGACGCTGCGCATCGCCCTGGAGGAAAAGCCGGACGGGCTGGTCAGTTTCGGCCTGGGCGGCCCGGAGGTCGGGGTGCCGCGCCCGCAGTTCCGGCCGTACTTCGACCAGGCCCGGGCGGCCGGGCTGCACAGTGTTCCGCACGCCGGTGAGACGACCGGGCCGCAGACGATGTGGGACGCCCTGCGCGAGTTGGGTGCCGAGCGGATCGGGCACGGCATCGCCGCCGTCCAGGACCCGCGGCTGCTGGCCCATCTCGCCGAGCACCGGATCGCCCTGGAGGTGTGCCCCACCTCCAACGTGCGCACCCGGGCCGTCGCCTCGATCGAGGAGCACCCGCTGGCCCGCCTCGTCGAGGCCGGGGTGACGGTGACGATCAACTCCGACGACCCGCCGATGTTCGGCACCACACTGGAGGAGGAGTACGCGGTGGCGGCGCGCCTGCTCGGCCTCGACCACGACGGCGTCGCGGATCTCGCGCGGGCCGCCGTGCGGGCGTCCTTCCTGGCGGACCCCGGAAAGCAGAAGCTGCTGGCCGAGATCGACGCCTACGCCGGGTAGGCCGGGTTCCCCCGGCCGCATCCAGCTCGTCGTGAGGTGCGGACGGGCAGCTGCCGCGCTCGGGGTCAGGAGGGGACGAGCCGGGAAGGGGTGAGGCGGAGCCGGTCGTCGACGGCACTGGGGCTCAGCACCCGGCGCAGGGCCAGGACCGCCGTGCCGCGGGTGCCGGAGTCGGCGCCGTGACTGGCGGCCAGCACGTCCAGATCGCGGGCCGCGACGGTGGTGGCGTCGCGGTACAGGGTCTCGCGCAGCCCGGCCACCAGCAGGTCGTAGGCCGGGGCCATGTCGCCGCCGACCACGATGACCGCCGGGTCGAGCAGGGTGACGGCCGAGGCCAGGACCTCGCCGATGGCCTGCCCACTGCCACGGATGGCCCGGCGGGCCACCACGTCGCCCTCCAGCGCGAGCCGCACGACGTCCCGCACGTGGGCCACCTCACGGCCCTGGGCGGCCAGATCACGCACCAGCGCCCAGCCCCCGGCCACCGCCTCCAGACATCCGGTCTCGCCGCAGCGGCACGGAAGGTCGTGGGCTCCGCGGTACTTCACGTGTCCGATGTCACCCGCCGCACCCCGGGCGCCGTGCTGGAGAACGCCTCCGGCGACGATTCCGGCGCCCAGACCGGTGGACGCCTTGACGATTAGGGCGTCCCGGTAGCGGGTCAGGTGGGCGTCGAGTTCGGCGAGCGCGATCGCGTTGGTGTCGTTCTCGATCACCACGGGTGACGAGGACAGGGCCGCGAAGTAGGGGGCGATCGGCACTCCGTCCCAGCCGCGCATGATGGCGGAGTTGAGGCTCGTGCCGGCCACCGGGTCCACCGTGCCCGGGATGCTGACCCCGATCCCGAGGACGTCGGCCGGGTCGAGCCCGACCTTCCGGAGCAGGGCCCGCAGCCGTCCGACGGCGCGCGGCAGCACGTCGTCGGGGCCCTGCCCGACCTCCTGGTCCAGTTCGTCGGAGCCGAGAACCAGCCCGGACAGGTCACATACGGTGAACTGGGCCCGGCTGCGCCCGATCGCGGCGGCCAGCACCAGCCCGGCGCCGGCCTCGAAGGTGAGGCGTTTGGGCGGGCGCCCGACCCCGATGCCCGGGGCGTCGGCCTCGCTCACCAGCCCGGCCTCGATCAGTGGGTCTACCCGGGCCGCCACGGCGGTGCGGGACAGGCCGGTCAGCCGGGCGACGTCGGCGCGTGAGCCGGCCTCGCCGTCGCGGATCAACTGCAAGATGGTGCCGGCGGTGACCGTCGGTGCGGCACTCCTCACGCGTGAGCCCTTGAAAGCGTCTTCACAAAGTTCACCCTAATTTAGATTTTCAAAGTCAAAATTTATGTCTTTCGAAGAAAAAACTAGCTACGCTCCCAGCCATGACCGGACCCATCGGGCCCATCACGGCCATCCAGGAGATCACCGACCGCATCGCCCGGCGCTCGGAGCCCACCCGTAGCGCTTACCTCGGGCGAGTTTCCGAGTCCGTCCGCTCCGGCCCGTCGCGCGGCCGGCTCGGCTGCGCCAACCTGGCGCACGGATTCGCCGCGATGGACCCGCAGGAGAAGACGGTCCTGCGCGGCGTCACCAAGCCCAACATCGCCATCGTCTCCGCCTACAACGACCTGCTCTCCGCGCACAAGCCGTTCGAGGACTACCCGGCACGGATCAAGAAGTCCGTGATCCGGGCGGGCGGCATCGCGCAGTTCGCCGGGGGAGTGCCCGCCATGTGCGACGGCATCACCCAGGGCCGCGACGGCATGCAGCTGTCGCTGTTCAGCCGCGACGTGATCGCGATGGCCACCGGCGTGGCGCTCTCGCACGAGATGTTCGATGCCGCCGTCATGCTCGGGGTCTGCGACAAGATCGTGCCCGGCCTGCTGATCGGTGCGCTCGCCTTCGGCCACCTGCCCACGATCCTGGTGCCCGCCGGCCCGATGACCAGCGGCATCCCGAACGGCGAGAAGGCCCGCATCCGTAAGCTGTTCGAGCAGGGGCTGGTGGACCGGCAGACGCTGCTCGACACCGAGGCGGCCTCGTACCACGGCCCGGGCACCTGCACGTTCTACGGCACCGCCAACTCCAACCAGCTGCTGATGGAGGTCATGGGCCTGCACCTGCCGGGTGCCAGCCTGCCCAACCCGGGCACCGAGCTGCGTGACGCCCTGACCGACGCCGCCGCGGCCCGGGTCACCGGCATCACCGCGCAGAGTCAGCAGTACACGCCGATCGCGCACGTCATCGACGAGAAGGCCGTGGTCAACGGGGTGGTCGGCCTGCTGGCCACCGGTGGCTCCACCAACCACACCATCCATCTGGTGGCCGTGGCCCGCGCCGCCGGCATCGCGCTGACCTGGGACGACATCAGCGATCTGGGACGCGTCGTGCCCCTGCTGTCGCGGATCTACCCGAACGGCTCGGCCGACGTGAACCACTTCCACGCCGCCGGGGGGATCGGCCTGCTGATCCGTGAGCTGCTCGACGCCGGGTTGCTGCACGACGACGTCCTGACCGTCGCGGGCCCCGGCCTGCGGCGCTACACCGAGGAGCCGGTGGTCGCGGACGGCGCCCTGCAATGGCGCCCGGGCCCGACCCGGACGCTGGACGCCGACGTGCTGCGGCCGGTCGCCGACCCGTTCTCCCCGGAGGGCGGAATCCGGATCGTGCACGGCAATCTCGGCCAGGCCGTGGTCAAGGTCTCGGCAGTGGCGCCGGAGCACCAGGTGATCACCGCCCCGGCCCGGGTGTTCGACACCGACGCCGGTTTCCTCGCGGCGTTCCGCGCCGGTGACCTGACCCAGGATGTCGTGGTGGTCATCCGGCAGCAGGGCCCGGCCGCCAACGGCATGCCCGAGCTGCACGGCCTGACCTCCGCGCTCGGCGTGATGCAGGACCGCGGCCAGCGGGTCGCCCTGGTCACCGACGGCCGGATGTCCGGGGCCTCCGGCGCGATCCCGGCCGCCATCCACGTCACCCCGGAAGCCGCCTTCGGCGGCCCCATCTCACGGGTGTGCGACGGCGACGTCATCACTCTCGACTGCCGGGCCAGCACCCTGCTGGTGGACGTCGAGGCGGCCGAGTTCGCCGCGCGCCCGTCCGTCACCCACTCCGCGGCCCCCGCCTTCGGGGCCGGCCGGGAGCTGTTCGCCGCGTTCCGCGCCACGGTCGGCCCGGCCGACCTGGGCGCCAGCGTGTTCGGTGACGCCCTCGGCATGACCACCAGCAGCCCGGCCGCCGGCGCCCCGATCACCGGCCCGGGCCTCGAGATCCACTCGACCGACGAAAGACTGCACGCATGAGCGCCGTTCAGGCCACCCCCTCCTCACTCCTCGACATCTCGCCGGTCGTCCCGGTGGTCGTCGTGGAAGACGTCTCGAGCGCCGTGCCGCTGGCCCGGGCCCTCCTGGCCGGAGGGATCGGCGTCATCGAGGTGACGCTGCGCTCCCCGGTGGCGCTCGACGCGATCCGGGCGATCGCCCAGGAGGTGCCCGAGATGTTCCTCGGCGCCGGCACCGTCTGCTCCGGGCAGCAGGCCGCGGACTCGGCCGAGGCCGGGGCGAAGTTCCTGGTCAGCCCGGGCAGCTCGGACCGGCTGCTGGACGGTTTCGAGAAGGTCGGGCTGCCGTTCCTGGCCGGCTGCGCCACGCCGTCCGACATGATCCGGCTGATCGAGCGGGGAGTCACCGAGGCCAAGCTGTTCCCGGCCACCGTGGTCGGCGGCACGGCGCTGCTGAAGGCCGTGTCGAGCCCGCTGCCGCAGCTGCGGTTCTGCCCGACCGGCGGCATCACCCCGGCCACGGCCCCGGACTTCCTGGCCCTGCCCAACGTCGGGTGCGTGGGCGGCACCTGGCTCACGCCCCGCCAGGCCGTGAAAGACGGCGACTGGCAGCAGATCACGGAGCTGGCGGCCGGGGCGAGCAAGCTCAGGGACAACTGACCGAGGCGTCGACGGGTGATGCCTGATCCTGTCCAGGGATCGGGCCGCTCGACCGGAAGGTGCTCTCAGAGGGAGGGATACCGGGACGGTCCGGACGCTGATCGCAGGGGCGTGTTACGGTCCCGGCCTGGACAGGGTCGACCGAGGGCCGACCGGCGGCCACGGGGAGGACACGGTGCTGGTCACCACCGGCCTGCTCGGTGAGCGGGCCCGCCGGCTGACGGCCGTGCTGCTGCTGGCCGGCCTGCTGACCTCGTGCTCGGGGACGAACTCCGACCCGGCTGCGTCCCCGCTCTCCGGGGCGGGGACGTCCGCGTCACCGGTGGTGAGCGCGAGCCCGCGGCCGGGTGGTGCTCCGGTCGCCGTGGGCGTGCCCGAGTACGCCGACAGCTCCGGCGCGGTCGAGGTCTACTTCCCGGACGGCCGGCACCAGCAACTCACCCCCGGCGGGCTCGGCCTGCCGCCCGCGCAACCCTGGGGTGACGATCCCTACGCGTTGTATCCGCAGGCCCTACAGTTCGGGTCGGCCGTGGCCACGGCAGACCTCAACCAGGACGGCATCGACGATCTGGTGGTCGGGTCCGAGGGCGGCAGGATCAACACCGACGAGGACACACCCACGGCGGGGGAGCTGAACGAAGACTTCCTGACCCCGCACGACGCGGACCCGGCGGCGGGGGCGTCGGGGCGGGTATGGATCCTGCTGGGCGGCAGCGGCGGTTTCACCCGGGACCGGATGATCCGCGTGCCGGTCCCGGCCCGGGTCGGCGACCAGGCCGGGGCCGCGGTCGCCGTGACCCCGCGCGCCTCCGGCACCGGCCACGACCTGTGGGTCGGTGCGCCCGGGCTGACCGTCGGCGGCCGGGCCCAGGCCGGCGCGGTCTATCGCTTTTCGGTGACCACGCGGACCACGCGGGCCACGCCGACGCCGACACTGACGGACACCGTCACCTACGACAGTCGGCTGGTGCCCGGCACCGCTGTCGGCTTCGATCATTTCGGGAGTGTGCTGGCCCGGGTACGCAACGGGGTCGTGGTGGGAGTGCCCGACCGGACCGTCAGAGGGCTTCCGCAGGCCGGCGAGATCGTCCGGTTGCGGACCGACCGGTCCACGGACCGGATGATCGAGGCGGAGGCCTTCAACCAGGACAGCGCCGCAGTCCCCGGCCGGGCCACCCGCGCGACCTCTTTCGGGGCAGCGGTCGCGGAGAACGGGCTCGCCGTCGCCGTTCCCCGGGCCCGGGTCGAGGGCCGGGCCGGCGCGGGCAGCGTGCAGTTGTTCACCACGTCGAGCGCCCGCCCGGATTCGCTCACCCCGGCGGCGGCGCTGCATCAAGGCAGTCCCGGCGTGCCCGGGGCCCCCGGCCGGTACGTGGAGTTCGGCACCGACGTCGTGGCCGGGGAGTTTCTCTGCCCCGGTGTCACCAGCCTGGCGATCAGTTCGCGGTACCAACCGGGCGATCCGCCGGTACCGGTCACCGTGACCGTGGTGCCGTTGCCCGGCAGCGACCGGTCCTGCGCGGGCACGGTTCTGACGGGGGACGGCCTGCCGACCACGGACACGTCAGGCTCGGGGGACGACGCCGACCTGGGTACGGCGGCGATCGACTCCGGTGCCTCGGCCCGCGATCAGCTGCTGATCGTGGCGCGCCTCGACGACCGGGCCAGGCGGATCATGCTGTGGCCCGGTCCGGGCAGTTCCCTGACGACCCTCGGGACGGCCGGCTGACCTCGTCGTCCGGTGCGACCGGCCGGGGGATCAGTACCAGCCCACGGACTCGCTGTGGCTCCAGGCTCCGCACGGGGTGCCGTAGCGCTCGGCGATGTAGTCGAGCCCCCAGCGGATCTGCGTGACCGGGTTGGTCTTCCAGTCCGATCCGGCACTGGCCATCTTGCTGCCGGGCAGGGCCTGGGGAATGCCGTAGGCGCCGGAGGACGGGTTGGTGGCCTGGTAGTTCCAGGTGCTCTCGCGGGTCCAGAGCGAGTCCAGGCAGGTGTACTGCGCTGAGGACCAGCCCCGGTCGGCGAGCAGGATCTTGGCCGCGGCCTGGGGGTTCTTGCGGGCGTTCTCCAGAGCCAGGGCCTTCTGGCGGGTGCTGGTGGCCTCGGCCTCCTCGGCCTTCGCCGCCTCCAGACGGGCGGCCTCCTTCTCGGCGGCCTCCTTCTTCGCCTTCTCGGCCGCGGCCTTCTCTTTGCGCTTCTTCTCGGCGAGGGCCTTGGCGCCCTTCTCGGACTGCGCCAGCGCGGCCGAGGCCTTGGCCGGCGAGGCATCCTTGATGCTCTTCAGCGTGGCGGCCGACACCTCGGCCTGCTCCGCCTCGGCCTGGGCGGCTGCCTGGGCCGCGGCCTGCGCCTCGGCCTCGGAATCGGCCTCGGAATCGTCGTGCGCGCTGGTCAGCGCGAAGGCGGACGAGGCGGAGGAGCTGTCGGCGTTGTTCAGGGTGGCGAGCTGCGAGACCGCGGCCCCCTCGGCACCCACCACCAGGGCCATGACCAGCAGCCGGGTGGCAGCCGTGTTCAGGCGGCCGAAGCGCCATTTCGACGCCGGCTCGGCGGTGGCCGGGGAGTCGTCGAGGTCCAGGCCCCATTCGGCCGGCACCTCGATGGGCGCTGTCGGCGGCTGCGGGACCGCGCGGCGGAACGCGTCGGCCGGGGTGGCCCGCGGCACCGGCATGTCGATGCCGGCCGGGCGGCCCGGGGCGGTGCGCGGGATCGGCAGCACCGCGGCGCTGGGCGCCTGCGACGAGTACGGCGACTGCAACGGGAACTGCGCCTGCCGGGTGGGACGGCGCACGGCGCGGGCACTCGGCGGGGCGGAGACCCCGGGACGCTGCCTGGCGGGGGAGGGGGCGGCGGGCCGGTTGTCGGCGGGGCGGTTGCGCGGCGTCGGCCGGGACGTGGCGCGGGCCTCGGCCCGGCGCAGGTCGGAGCGGCGGGGATAGCGCTTGGCGCCGTCGTTCCCGAGAACCGGGATGCCCCCGGTGTTGAGCCACTCTTCCGCGAGGTCGTCACCGGTCTTCGAGCCCACGGTTGTCGTCACGGGTCCACCGTGGCGAATCCGGACAAGAATCACAACCGTCCCACACGGAGTTAAGAAAAGTTTGATGTCGGACCGGTCACGGTGCCGCCGGAACGCGGCTACGACAGCTCGTGCGAGCCCGGCACCACCACGCCCGCCTCGTAGGCCAGCACCACCGCCTGCACCCGGTCGCGCAGCCCGAGCTTGGCCAGGACGTGCCCGACGTGCACCTTCACCGTTCCCTCGGAAAGGTGCAGCCCGGAAGCGATCTCGGAGTTCGAGCGTCCCGCCGCCAGCAGCAGGAACACCTCGCGCTCGCGTTCGGTCAGGGCGTTCATCACCTCCTCGCGGCGGCGCGCGCCGCCGGCCCCGGGCAGCACCGACCCGAAACGCTCCAGCAGCCGCCGGGTCACCGACGGCGCGAGCACCGCGTCACCGGCCGCCACCGTGCGGATCGCGGTGATCAGCACGTCGGGCGGTGCGTCCTTCAGCAGAAAACCACTGGCTCCGGCGCGTAGTCCGGCGAACACGTACTCGTCCAGGTCGAACGTGGTGAGGATCAGAACCCTGGTGGACGGCGAGGCGGCCAGGACGCGCCGGGTCGCGGTGATGCCGTCCGTCGTGTGCATGCGCACGTCCATCAGGACCACGTCGGGCCGCAGGGCCGTGGCCATCGGCACGGCGGTCGAGCCGTCGTCCGCCTCACCCACCACCTCGATGCCGGGCTCGGGCTCCAGCACCATACGCAGGCCGAGCCGCAGGAACGACTGGTCGTCGACCAGCATCACACCGAGAGTCACCGGTTCGCCTCGACATTCGTCGTCAGGGGGAAATCCGCCAGGACCTGCCAGCCACCGTCCGGGCCGGGACCGGCGCTCAGGGTGCCGCCGAACGGGCGCACCCGTTCCCGCATGCCCGCCAGGCCCCGCCCCAGACCGTCGGCCGGGGTCGCGGCGCCGCCGGGCTCACCGTCGTCCTCAATCGAAAGAACCAGACGGCCGGGCGGGTAGCGCAGCCGCACCGCGGCCCGGGTCGCGCCGTGCGCGTGCTTCATGGCGTTGGTCAGCGCCTCCTGCACGAGACGGTAGACGGTGAGCTGGAGCCCGCCGGGCAACTCCGGCCGCGTGCCCTCCACCCGGAGGGTCACCGGCAGGCCGGTGGCGCGCACCTGCCCGACCAGGCCCTCCAGCGAACGCAGGCCCGGCACCGGGCGTCTCGCGGTCTCCTCGTCGTCCGTGATCGGGCCCGCGGACTGCTCGGTGGTGGTCGCGCCGAGCAGCCGGCGGGTCTCCCGAAGGGCCTGCCTGGCCATCGCGACGGTGATGGTGACGGCCTCGCGGGAGCGGTCGCTGGTGATCTCGCCGCTGCGCGCCAGGCCCTCGCTGAGGGCCACCACCACGGTCAGGTGGTGGGCGATCAGGTCGTGCATCTCCCTGGCGATCCGGGCTCTTTCATCGGCGGCGGCGAGCAGGTCACGCTGTTCGCGCTCGACCTCCAGCGACCGGTTCCGGGCCTGGAGCTCCAGCTGGTACGCGTCCCGGGTGCGGCGGTAGAGGCCGAGCACGAACGCCAGCACCTGTGGGGTGGAGAACAGCGCCAGCAGCACGATCTTGTCGACGAGGCGGTCGTCGACGGTGACGGCGAGCAACCCGATCCAGACCTCGGAGGCGGCCAGGGCCAGCGCGGCCCGGCGCGGGGTGGTCAGCACCGCGAGCGTGTGCACCACGATCGTGCTCCCGCCCAGCAGCAGCACCGCGTTGTGCCCGGCCGGCACCAGACCGAGCGCCAGCACGCCGAGAGCGACCGGCACCGGCCAGATCCGGCGGAACACCAGCAGGACGCAGCCGGTCAGGGCGACGGCGAACTGTGGGTCCGGCTGGACCGGGCTGAACAGGGCGAGGAGGACGGCGAGCGCGATGTCCAGGGCCCAGGACCGGCGGGGCCGCCCGCGCAGCGGTTCGCGCCACCGCGCCGTCGGCCTGCCTGTCACGGGGTGCTCCTCACGGGCGGTGCGGCCGGGCGGCCGATCAGGTACCAAGCAAACCAGGCGATCAGCGGCACCCAGAGGACGAAGAGGATCCACAGCACCTTCATGCCGGTGGACAGGCCGGAGCGCAGGATCGAGATCAGCACCCGGACGAACAGCACCAGCAGGCCGGCGGCGAGGGCGAGGACGAGGAGGTGAGAAGGGTTGCTCATGCGTCGATCCTGCGGCCGGGGGCGGGGCGGGCCCATACCTCGCGCGTCCACCGGCTCTATGCCTGAGGTCGTAGGGCTGTCGTAGGTCTGTCGTAGGGCTGTGGGGACGACTTCCGGGGCACCGGAGGGCACGGTTGCGGCGTCGATCTTGTTATCTTCGATGATAGGGAAACCGATCATCGTGATCACTGAGGAAGGGCGGGGCTCATGGCCTCCAGCAACACCGCCAGGAAGGCGGGGGTCCAGCAGACGCCGCGGGAGGACTTCCCCCTGGCCGAGCGCCCCGGCTACATGTTCCACAAGGCCGCCCTCCTGCTCTACGAAGACGTGGAACGCGCGCTGGAGAGCACCGGGATGCGGGCGCGGTACTTCTTCGTGCTGGCCTCGCTGGCCGGTGGGCCCCGGCTCTCGCAGCAGGACATCAGCCGTCTGCTGAACCTCGACCCGACCACGGTGGTCAGCGTCATCGACGAGATGGAGCGCAACCGGCACGTGGAGCGCCAGCGCGATCCGGCGGACCGCCGCCGCTACCACCTGTTCCTCACCGACGACGGCCGCGAGCAGCTCGCGAAGGCCGAAACCATTGTCACGGACGCGGAAACGGCGTTCTTCGCGACGCTGGAGAAGGCCGAGCTGGGCGCGATGCACGGCATGCTGCGGCGGCTGCTGGCGGGGCGCTGGCCGGCCTCGGTCTGCGAGGACTGAGCCGGGACCCGCGCCGCATCGAGGGCGTTCACTAATCGGACAATTGACCATGGTTCGTCAGATCATCTAGATTTCGATTATTCGAACTCCCTAGATGATGACTGGAGCGACCCTCGATGTCGGCTGAACACACCCCTTCACCCACGCGATGGTGGGTGCTGGGTATCGTGACGCTGGGCACGTTCATGCTCATGCTCGACCTGAGCGTGGTGTCGATCGCCCTGCCGCAGATCCATCGGTCGCTGCACAGCAGCTTCAGCGACTTGCAGTGGGTGTTCGACGCCTATGCCCTCACCCTGGCGATCTTCCTGGTGGCCGCCGGGTCCACGGCCGACCGGATCGGCCGCAAGCGGGTGTTCCAGATCGGCCTGGTCATCTTCACCGCGGCCTCGCTGGCCTGCGGTCTGGCCGATGACGCGCTGTTCCTGAACATCTCGCGCGCGGTCCAGGGTGTCGGCGCCGCGATCGTTTTCGCGGTCGGCCCGGCCCTGCTCGGCCACGAGTTCCACGGCAAGGAGCGGGCCACCGCCTTCACCGCCTTCGGTGGCGCGATCGGCCTGGCGGTCGCTTCCGGCCCGCTCATCGGTGGCGCGCTGATCAACGCCTTCTCGTGGCGCTGGATCTTCTACATCAACGTGCCGATCGGTATCGCCGCCCTGATCATCGGCGCCCTGCGGGTGTCCGAGTCGCGCAACCCGAAGGCCCCGCGCACCGACTGGGGCGGCATGATCGCCCTCAGCGTCGCCCTGGCCGCACTGCTCTTCGCCACCATCCGCGGCCCGCAGGAGGGCTGGACCAGCTCGCTGACCCTCGGCCTCTACGCGCTGAGCGTCGTGTTCCTGGTGATCTTCGCGGTGATCGAGGCGCGTCTGGGCGAGCGGGCCATGCTCGACCCGGCGTTCCTGCGTAACCCCACCTTCGTCGGCATCTCGCTGGTGGCGATGATCGGTAACGCCGGTGCGCTGCCCACCGTGTTCTTCTCCACCAGCTACCTGGAGAACCTGCTGCACTACGACGCGTGGGAGACCGGCCTGCGGTTCCTGCCGCTCACCGTCGGCATGCTGGTGGCGGGCGCCCTGGTCGGCCCGCTCATCGGCAAGGTCCCGTTCCGCTTCCTGCTCGGCCCGGCGGTGCTCGTCATGGGCGTGGGCATCGTGCTGCTCCAGCGCACCGAGGCCGACTCCAGCTGGACCGTCATGCTGCCGGCGCTGCTGCTGGCCGGTATCGGCATGGGCGCGTTCAACCCGAGCCGGGCCGCGCTGGCCATCGGCATCACCGAGCCGGCCCGTGCCGGTGTCGCCTCGGGCGTCAACGAGACCTTCCAGCAGGTCGGTGTCGCGGTCGGGATCGCCGGTGTGGGAGCACTTTTCGAGCACCAGGTGACCGAGTCGTTCACCTCCTCCGCCGTCGCCGGCCAGCTCGGCCCGGAGGCCGCCGACCAGGCCGCCTCGGGCATCAGCGCCGGTGCCATCGACACGGTGGCGCAGGCCGCCGGCCCGCTCCAGCAGCAGGTGCTCGACGCCGCCCAGGAAGCGTTCGTCACCGGCTACCACGACGCCATGCTGCTGGCCGCGGTGCTCGCGGCGATCGCGGCGACCGTCGGCTTCCTGCTGCTGCGCACGCAGGACCTGCACGCCAGCGCCCTGTCGGCGATCTCCACGGTCCCGCCGGACGCCGATGACGCCGACGTGACGGCTGACGTGACGGCCGACGGTTCGGTCGACGCCAAGGACGACGGCACCACCACGTCGAGTACCACCACCAGCTCGGCGGTCTGACCGGATCCGGTGTGAACGTCGGGGCCCCCGGTGGATATCCACCGGGGGCCCCGACGTCTCGCGGGGAGCGGGATCAGGTGGCGGGTACCTCGCGGAAGACCAGTGCCACGGTGTGACAGCCGAACGAGGGACGGGTCCCCGGTGGAGGATGTGAATCACCACAGGACACAGCGCTGAGAGCCTGAGAGGACCCGTGGAGCACCACCGTCATTGCCCGCTGATCCGCCGGCTGACCACGTTTGATCGAGCTTTGCCGGCACCGCCTGTCGCCGACGTCGCGGCCGAGGCCGAACCCACCGTTGCAGACACCGTTGTCGGCGTCGCGGCTGGCGTGGGCGGGGAAGTCGCAGCGACCTGCTCCACCGGCATCGGTGCCTCATTCTTGGGGGCGTCGTGGCTGGAGCAGCAGGCGGCGATGCTGGGCACGGCATGCAGATCACGATCGGAAACGCTGAATTCCGCGTCTCAGGCCCAGCAGCCGATGCGGGGGGTTGGTGGGCAAGGTGTGGAAAGGCGCGTGCCCGGGCGCCTCGGCCCTCTTGTTCCGCCCGGTAAATACCGATAGTCATGGACCGTGACGAACCGAACGCAGGAGATCGAGCGATCCCTGTCCGCGCTCGTCGCATTCCTCTCTGAACACCGAACCCGTGTCGCCGACGCAGCTGACAACGCGGAGCAGAAAGCGCTCGCCGCGCTGGAGCACGGCTGGGACGGCGTGGCCCAGGAATGATGACCACCGACCCGGACCTTGAAGCTTTCCTCGACGCTGCGCAGGTCTACCTGGATGTGAACGCTTTCGATTCCACGTCCATGAGCGATCTCGTCACTGCCTTCACTCGCGACCCGGCGCCGGAGAACCAGATTGCTTTCCGTCGCGGCCTGGCCAAGGGAGTTCTCGGTATGCTCTCTCCGGGAGCGTACGAACGAGCCACCGGAGAGGATTTCGACACTCTCGAAGATCTCCAGGCATGGCTGAAGAAGATTGGGTTCGCCTTCTACGGTGACGAGGACCCGTCGAACGCGCTTCAACCGCCGATCGGTGCGTGACGAAGCAGATTTCGCCAGGCGAGGAAGTGCCCGGGTGAGTGATTCCAGGTTCTCGCCGGCGGTCCTGGCTGAAACGTGTGCCCCCGGTGGATATCCACCGGGGGCACACGTCTGACAGGGGAGCGGGATCAGGGGGCGGGTACCTCGCGGAAGACCAGAGCCACGTTGTGGCCGCCGAAGCCGGCCGAGTTCTTCACCGCGACGATCTCCTCACCCTTCAGCTCGCGCGGGCCGTCGTGCACGACGTCGAGTGAGACGCCCTCGTCCGCGCGGGTGAAGTTCAGGGTCTCCGGCACGATCCGGTTCTTCACCCCCAGGATGGTGATGATCGACTCGATCGCCCCGGCCGCACCGAGCGTGTGGCCGAGCATCGACTTGTTCGCCGTCACCGCCGGGCCCACCGACGCGTCACCGAAGACGCTCTGCACCGCAACGGCTTCCGAGGCGTCACCCGGCGTGGTGGAGGTGCCGTTGGCGCTCAGGAACGCGATGTCCGAGGGGCTCACCCCGGCGTCGTCGAGCGACACGGTGATCGCCGTGATGCTGCCGGAACCGTCCGGTGCGGGCTGCACCAGGTGGAAGGCGTCCGAGGAGATGCCGACCCCGGCCAGCTCGGCGTGCGCCCGTGCCCCGCGACGGCGGGCGTGCTCGGCCGACTCCAGGATCAGGATGCCCGCGCCCTCACCGAGCACCAGGCCGTCCCGGTCGGCGTCGAACGGGCGGGAGGCCGCGGCCGGGTCGTCCATCCGCACCGAGACGGCCCGCATCGCACCGAAACTCGCGATCAGGAACGGGTGCAGGGGGGACTCGGCGCCGCCGGCCACCACCACGTCGGCCAGTCCCCGGCGGATCAGGTCGGCCGCTGTGGCCAGCGCCTGGGTGCCCGAGGAACAGGCGTTCACCGTGGCGTTGGCCCCGCCGTGGGCGTTCACCAGCATGCTGACCGCCGCGGCCGAGCCGTTGCCCATGGCGCTCGCCACGGTCATCGGCGGCACCCGCTTCCAGCCGCGCTCGCGCAGGGCGTCGTACCCGCCGATCACCGCGTTCATGTCGGTGATGCCGGAGGAGATCACCACGCTGACCCGGTCCGGGTCGACACCGGCCGTGTCCAGGCCGGCGTCCTTCCAGGCCTCGCCCGCGGCGACCACGGCGAGCTGCTCGGTGCGGCCCAGCCGCTTGCGCAGCGCCGGCTCGATCTCGGTCAGCGGGTCGACCCGGGCCCGGGCGACCAGCTCGGTGGGCAGCTTGCCGACCCACTCCGGGTCGTCGATCAGGCCCACGCCGCTCTCGCCGCGCAGCATCGCCTCCCAGGTGGAGGCGACGTCACCGCCCAGCGCCGTGGTGGCGCCGAGACCGGTGACCACCACCCTGACACGTTCGCCCGCGCTCATCGTGAGGTCCGTTCCTGCGTCGCGCGCAACTTGGCCGCCAGCTTCTCGGTGTCCGACTTCACCTGCGACACCAGCAGTTTGCGCACCAGGCTCTTCGGGGTGATGCCGAAGTAGTCGCCGGGGTCGACGTCGAACTTCCAGCGCACCCGGGTGCTGCCCTCACCGGCGTCCTCGTAGGCGTAGGCGCCCACGTAGCTGAACGGGCCCTCCAGGGAGTGGAACTCCGAGAGCACCCCCGGCTCGAACGTGTCGATCTCGACGGTGAACGGCATCACCTTGCCGATCAGCTTGAAGGTGATCGTGTAGTGACCGCCGACCCGGGGCGGGCCGTCGAGCAGCGCCGTGCTCACGCACGCCGTCTGCCAGACCGGATCCTGCTCCGGGTCGGACAGCAGGGCGAAGGCCTCCACCGGCGCAACCGGCAGGACGAACTCGTGCCGTGCCTCAATCAGTGCCATGGGGTGCTCCCAGGAAGGGGGCCATCGCCTCGGCGGCGACGGCGGCGTGCGGGGGATACATCACGGAGTTGTGGTCGCCGGGAACGTCGATCACCGTCAGGTCGCCCTTGATCAGTTCGTCCCAGCCGAGTTTCACGCCGTAGTCGCTCTCCTCGTCCCGGGCCCGCAGCAGCACCAGGTCCAGGTCTCGGGGCTCGGGCAGGTAGGTCTGGAGGGCGATGCCGTTGGCCAGGTAGGCCTCGAAATAGCGCAGCATCTGGGCCCGGTCGGCGTCCTCGGCCACCACACCGATGGCCGTGGCCTCCTCGAGGATGTGGTCGAACGCGGCGTCGCCACCCAGCTCGCGCAGGTGCTCGGCGGGGATGGTCAGCGTCTTGCCGGCCGGGATCGCCAGGTCACGGGCGAACCAGGACAGCAGCGTCGCGTCGTCCGCGATCTCCGGGATGTTCTGCTCGATCGGGGCCCGGCTGTCGATGGCGGCGATCGGGCCGACCTGCTCGCCGGACGCCTTCAGCAGGGCCGCCGCCTCGTAGGCGATGACACCGCCGAAGCACCAGCCGCCCAGGGTGTAGGGGCCGGCCGGCTGGATCTCGCGGATCAGCCCCAGGTACCGCTCGGCCATCTCCTCAACGCTCACCTCGGCCTCGCCCTCGGACTCCACACCGGGAGCCTCGATCGCGACGACCGGCCGGCCCTCGGGCAGGTGCCGGGTCAGCTCGACGTAGCAGAAGACCGTGCCGCCGAACGGGTGGAACAGGAACAGCGGGTCCTGCCCCTCCTCACCCTCACGCAGCACCACCACCGGCGTGCGGCGCTTCTCGGCCCCGCCGCCACGCACGATCGTGCCCAGCTCGGCGATGGTCCCGTGCTGCAACAGGACCGAGACCGGCACCTCCACGTCCCACTCGGCCCGGATCGCGGCGCTGAGCCGCACGGCCAGCAGCGAGTGGCCGCCGATGTCGAAGAAGTTGTCGCGGATACCGACCTGGGGCAGGTCGAGGATCTCCGACCAGAGCCGGGCCAGGGTGATCTCGATGGCGTCGCGCGGCTTCTCGAACGCGGCGTCCGAGGTGGCCACCGGCCGTGGCAGCCGGTTGCGGTCGATCTTCTTGTTCGCCGTCAGCGGCAGCTCGTCCAGCACCATCAGGATGCCCGGAACCATGTACTGCGGAAGGAAGTTCGCCGCCTCGGCGCGCACCGACGCGGCCTTCAGCTCGGCCCCCGGCTCGGCCACCAGGTAGCCGACCAGGTTGTCGTCGCGGACCACGACGACCGCCGTCGCCACACCGGGCACCGCCTGGAGCACCGACTCGACCTCGGCCAGCTCAATCCGGTAGCCGCGCAGCTTGACCTGGTTGTCCAGACGGCCGTGGTGCAGCAGCCGTCCCTCGCTGGTCCAGCGAGCCCGGTCACCGGTGCGGTACAGACGCCGCTGCGGTGCGGCCGGCAGCCCGGTCACGAACCGTTCCGCCGTCAGCTCCGGTCGGTCCCAGTAGCCCAGGGCCAGCCCGTCGCCGCCGATCCACAGCTCACCCGGGAAGCCCGGCTCCACCCCACGGCCCTGCGAATCCAGCACGTACAGCTGGGTGTTCGCCAGCGGCTCGCCGATGTCGACGCCGCGCGCAGGGTCGACCCGGCCCTCGGTCGACCAGATGGTGGTCTCGGTCGGGCCGTACACGTTGTGCAGCGCCCGCACCCGGGGCGCCAGGAAGGCGGCCAGGTCGAGCGGCAGTTCCTCACCGCCGCACAGCACCCCCAGCCCGGGACGCCCGGCCCAGCCGGCGTCGCGCAGCATGCGCCAGGCCGTCGGGGTGGCCTGCATCCAGGTCACCCCGGTCTCCTCGATGCGGCGACACAGGGCCACGCCGTCCGAGGCGGTGCCGCTGTCGCACAGCACCACGCGGCCGCCGGACAGCAGCGGCATGAACAGTTCCAGGCCGGCGATGTCGAACGAGATGGTGGTGACCGCCAGCAGGCTGTCGTCCGGGCCGAAACCGGTGCGCTCCCGCATCGACAGCAGCAGGTTGATCAGCGCGTGGTGCGGAATGGCCACACCCTTGGGACGCCCGGTGGAACCCGACGTGTACAGCACGTAGGCCAGGTCGGAACCGGCCTCGCCGGAGCGCGGCCCGAGGTTGGCCCGCATGCCGCCGGCCAGGTCCTCCAGCACCAGCACCGGCACGTCGCCCGGCCGGCTCCCGAGCAGGCTCTGCTGGGTCAGCAGCAGCCGGGCCCCGGAGTCCTCGGTCATGTACGCCAGCCGGTCCTCCGGCAGGTGCGGGTCGAGCGGGACGTACGCCGCCCCGGCCTCCAGCACCCCGAGCAGGGCACCCACCAGGTGCGGGCCGCGCTCGGCCATCACCGCGATCCGGTCGCCCGGGCCCACACCGCTCTCCCGCAGCGCGGTCGCGGTCTCCTCCACCACCGCCAGCAGCGTGGCGTAGGTCCAGGTGCGTCCCTCGCCCTCCACCGCGACCGCCGTCGGCGTGCGGAACACCTGCTCGCGGAACAGGTCCGGCAGCCGGCCGGACGGCAGCTCCAGGGCCGGGCCGTCGCCCCAGCCCGCGCTCGCGGTGCGCTGCCGCTCGTCGCCGCGGGCGATCGTGCCCAGCGGCACGTCCGGCGCGGACACCAGCGACTCGACGGTCGCCACGAACGACGCCGCCAGCTCGGCACCGGTGGAGGCGGTGAAGATGTCGGTGTTGTAGCGCAGAACGCCGCCGTAGGCGCCGTCGCGCTCGCCGCCCATCTCGATCCACAGGTCGGTCTGGCCCTCCTGCTGCGGCAGGGGGTAGGGCCGCAGGGTGGCGCCGCCGACGGTGGCGTGGGCGTCCGGGCCGGGCTCGGGAAGGAAGAACTCTTCCACGTCGGACAGGAAAGGCAGCCGGTCCCAGGCGAAACCGGCCTGGTAGACCGGCGTGCGGCTGGGGTCGCGCGGCGGGGCCAGTTCCCGCACGGTCCAGGGGAAGGGCAGTTCCTGGGCGCGCAGGGCCTCACGGGTGCGGTCGCGGGTGCCGGTGAGCAGCTCGCGGTAGGTGCGCTCCTCGTCCACGAACCCACGGACGACGACGGTGTTGACGAAATTGCCGATGGCGTCGCGGTACTCACGCTTGAGCCGGCCGGAGGTGGGACTCCCGACCAGCACGTCCGGGCTGCCGCTGAGTCGGCTCAGCATCACGAACCAGGCGCTCAGCAGCACCATGTACGGCGTGGACGCGGTTTCCCGGCCGAGCCGGCGCACGGCCTCGGTGGCGGACGCCGACAGCGCGAACGGGGCGGTGCCGCCGTCGTACGACGGCGCCGGGGGACGGGGCGTGTCACCGTACAGGTCCAGGCTCGGCGGGGCGTCGGCCAGGCGCAGCGCCTCGGCCTTCAGCAGTTCCCGCGCCTTCTCGCTGTTCAGGAAGGCGTCCTGGTCGTCCGCGTACCGGGCGAACGCGGTGCCGTCCAGGGCGAACGGGGCCGGGGTGCCGTCCAGCCGGGATCGCACCTCGCCGAGCAGCAGGGCCAGGGTCCAGAAGTCGAACGCGGCGTGGTGCAGCACCACCGCGAAAACCCAGGCATCGTCGCGGATCTGGTAAAGGTGCACCCGCCACAGCGGTGGCCGGCCCAGGTCGAAGGGCAGACGCGTGTCGGTGCGGATCTGCTCGCGCAGCGCCTCCGGTGCGATGCCTCGGGCGTCGGTGCTGCGCACGTCCAGCGGCACCGAGTCCGCCACCCACTGGGTGGGGCCGTCGTCACCGGCCCGGAACGCGGCGCGCAGGGCGTCGTGCTCGGCGAGCAGGTCGGTCAGCACGCCGTGCGCCCGCTGCCCGAGCTGTGCGTCGGCGGTCACCTCGGCGGCGAAAACGATGTGGTAGGCCGAGCATCCGGGGTCGATCTCGTGGATGAACCACAGCCCGGACTGCTGGAGGTTGGCTCTCAGGGCGGTCACTGCTCCTCCGCGGCGACGAGCTCGGCCTGCGGGTTCATCAGCTTCCACAGCGCGTCGGTCAGCGTGTTGATCGTGGGGTAGTCCCACAGCAGGTCGGTGGCCAGGTCGGACAGGCCGCAGTTGTCCTCGATCTCCATGCCGACGGCCAGGGCGGCCATCGAGTCCAGGCCGAAGGAGGTGAACGGCTCGTCGGCGGGCACCTCCTCGGGGGTGATGCCGGCCTGCACGGCGACGGCCTCGACGAGCATGGTGCGGACGTCCTCGACGGTCATGGATGCGTTGGTCACGGGGGTGAACCTCTCTCGTACGGTTGGTTTCGGGGATCGGACGGGTGCTCAGGCGCCCTGCGGCGTGCCCGGCGCGCTCTGGTGAACCTCGAGCACCGAGAAGTAGGCGCCGTCCGCGCGCTGTTCCTCCATGCGGGAGAACAGGTTCCAGGAGGTGGCCGGGTCCAGGTCGCCGACCTGGTACTGGTGCACCAGCGGCCGGGCCAGGGCGACGGTCAGCCACTCCGCGGCCGCGAAGAAGTCGCCGAGGTGGTCGCGGTTGTGCAGCCAGGTGCCCAGCGCCGCGACCTTGGTGTGCAGGGAGGCCACCTCGCCGGCCAGGCGCATCAGCTGCGGGGCCGTGGTCTTGGCCGAGCCGGACGGCTGCGCGGCCTGTTTCGCGATCAACGGCCGCGAGCCGTCGATGCGGGCGAACAGGGCCTGGAGCTCCTCGTACAGCCCGGCGGCCTGCTCACGCAGCAGGCCGAGCCGCTCGGCCGGCAGCTCCGGCGAGGGGCTCACCTCGTCGAGGGCCTGGACCAGCGCGGGCAGGCTGGCCAGCACCGCGTCGCGGCCCTTGCCGAAGATGGTGACCCGGGCCGGGTCGAACTCCTCCAGCGGACGGCGCAGGTCGTACAGCTGCGCCCAGTCGTCGTGGCGGGCCTTGCGCCCGGCGCGGGCCAGGGCGGCCAGCTGGAGCGCGATGCTGTCGAGGCAGACCGGCTCGCTGCCGTCGAACACCGACACGATCGCGCCGTCACGCAGCTGCTTCTGGAAGATGCCGGCGTGCTCGGGGGCCCGCATGTAGTACCGCGCGCCGAGCACCCGGGCCAGCACCGCGCTGTTGGCGTCGACGAGCCGGGCCACCTGGACCTTGGCCAGGTTCGCCCACAGGCTGAACTCGTCGAGATACAGGTGCATCCCGCGCATCGACACCAGGCTCTCGCACTCGGCGACCAGCAAGCTGACGTATGAGTTGGCCAAAGATTCCGACACGTAGGGGATCTCGCTGGCAGGTCCGTCGTAGAGCCGGCGCCGGGAGAGGAAGTCGGCCACCGTGCGGAGCATCGCGTCACCGGCGCCGAGCGACAGCCCGGTGCAGAAGGTGCGGGTGACCAGCAGACCCTTGAGGGCGAGCTCCAGACCCGCACCCTCGGCGCCGAGCCGGGAAGAGGCGTCCACCCGGGCGTTCTCGAAGGCGATCCCGCTGATGTCGCAGCCGCGCAGGCCGTAGGTGGGCACCCGGTCGAGCCCGCGCACCGTGCCGGCCTCCAGCTGCGAGCGCTCCACGTAGAACAGTGACTCGCGGCGCTTGTCGGGGGTGTTCTCGTCGCCGGTGGTGCCGAGCAGCACCACGTGGGTGGAGGTGTCGCCCCGGTTGATCGGCCACTTCTCGCCGTTCAGGACGTATTCCCCGGCGTCGGGGGTGGCGCGGAACTCGTTCGCCCCCAGGTCGGCGCCGTGTGCCTTCTCGGAGTAGGCCAGACACGGGATGACGCCGCCGGCCAGGACCTGCGCGGCGTAACGCTCCTGCTGGGCGGGGTCCCCGGCGATCCAGGGCAGCATCGTCCAGAGCTGGGTGCTCTCGGCGATCATGACGTTCATGTCCCGGCGGGAGACGGCCCGGGTCAGCATCAGCAGCTCGTCGGCGGTGCGCAGGGCACCGCCCAGGCGGGCGGGCACGAAGTAACGGTGGAAGCCGAAGGCCCGCAGCCGGTCGATGCCCTCCTGCGGCATCTCGTCGCGTTCCTCCAGCTCAAGGCTCTGCCCGAACGAGATCGCGTTGTTCGCCAGGCCCGGGTCACCGAGCCAGTTCTCGAGGGCTTCGGCCAGGTCGATCGCCTGGGTCAACGGCCTGACCCCGTCGATGACCGCCCCGGTCGGGGGCGTGGCAGTACCTGGCATCACGAAAGGTCCTTCCGATGAAACGAACTGACGTACCGGAACCTGTTCTTCACAGCGCCGCGTGAAGGCAGGGGGGATGTGGGCAGGTCCCCGGCCGCGGCGAGGCGAGCGTATGTTCCGGCAAACCCGGCGAGATAGTTTTTCTTTCTAATAAGGGACGTAAGTGCACAAACGAGCGCCCGTGCGGTCGAAGCGCACGGCGGGCCGTGGAGCGCTCGGCCAGGCGTCGCTTCTCGTGGAAAAAGCCGTTCCCGGCATGTATTTCCAATGTCCCGGGCGGAAGTTCGGGAGATCGGGCAACGGGTTCCGAGACGGTCGTCGCGGAACCCGCCGATCCGTGCACGGACGAACACGGAGTGTGGCGAACGGCAGGTCCGGGCCGCGGTCCGGAGCCCGGGTGAGGGCTCCCGGATTCGTTCCGGGCGGGTCACGCGGTGAGTTCCCGGGCTGACGCGACGTGAACGAGGCTGGGGTATGCTCCCCGAGGGCGCCGTCCATGTGTCGTGCGGTTCTCGTTTACGACTCTGCTGGAACGTCTTTCAGTTATTCGTTTTGTTCACCGTGCCGCGACGGGACCTGCGGCTGCCGACGTTCCACGGCAACCGCGTCTTCACCTGTGGTGCACCCCGGTGCCCGGGTTCGTTGGCCCGGGGCCGATATCCGGACCGGGTGCAGTGCGATCGGGCCGTTGTTCCCGGAGACCGCGAGGTATCTGAAGACGCTTGTCTGCGTGCGTGTTTGGCTTGACAGAACCAGATGTCCCGGGTGACCCGGAAGGTTTCCCGGCTCCGGGCGTCCACCATCGGATGCCCCGCCGGAGGCCGCCGCAACCTTCACGTCCCGGTAACCGGTGCGCCGGCGCCCAGTTCCGCCAGCACCTCGGCGGCCCGCGACGCGTCGTCGGAACGGCGGGTTCCGGTCTCCTCGAACACCGTCATGGCGGTGCGTGCGGCGAACTCCGCCAGCTCGTGGTCGCCGGTGCGCAGCGCCGCCATCGCCTGGGTCACCCGGGCCGTGGCCACGTGCAGCGGAGGCAGGTCCACCGACCCGGACAGCACCGGCGCCAGCATCTCCAGACTGTCGTGCGGACGGTGGTCGAGCAGGTTGCGGGCCACCTCCGAGGTGGCGTGGAACACCGGCCAGCCCAGCTCGCTGCGCCGCGCCAGCTCCAGCGTGCGCTGCGCGTGCTGCCACCCCTCGTCCGGGCGGCCCTGCCGGAACAGCACACCCACCAGCGGAAGATGCAGGCCGTAGGTGCGCCAGTCCTCCGGGTCGGCCACCGCCAGACCCCGTTGCGCGGCCTGCGCGGCCTCGCCCAGCAGACCCGCGTTCAGCGCCAGCCAGGCGAGCCGGCCGCAGGTGTGGGCGATCAGCCCCGGCTCGGCGTTCTCGAACGCGGCCTCCACACTCTGGCGCGCCATCTCGATCGCCGTGTCGGCGTTGCCCAGCCGTTCGTGCAGGAACGAGAGATTGTTCAGCAGCGGGGTGGACACGCCGGGACGGCCCAGGCTGCGCGAGACCTCGATGGCCGTCTCGTGGGTGAGGGCGTGCGCCCGGGGGTCGTGGTGCTCCATCAGGTAGCCGGCCATGCCGATGGTGATCTGCCAGGCGCTCGGGTGGGTCAGCTCCCCGGCCGTGCGCACCGTGGCCAGCAGATTGTCGCGGCTGGCCGCGAACCACTCGGTGGCGGTCTCCCGCGAGGTCAGGCCCAGCCGTTCACCGGCGTCGCCGGGCGCGGCCAGCACACCGGTCAGCGGTGAGGCGGGCAGTTGCAGGCAGGCCCGGGCCGCGGCCACGCAGGCCGCGTACCACTCCAGCACCCGCAGCACGGCCGCGTCGCGCACCTGCGGCGACTCGATCGCCCGGCTCTGGACCCGGGCGTGCATGCGGATCAGGTCGTGCACCACGTACCAGCCGGGCCGGCCGGCGACCGGCTCGAGCAGATGCCGGGAGGCCAGGGTGAGGATCAGCTGACCGGCCCGCGCCCGGGACACGTCGAGCAGCGCGGCCACGATGTTCACGTCGACCGTCACCGTGGGGCACGAGCCCAGGAGCCGGTAGAGCCGGCGGCACTCGTCGTCCGGAAGACGCGTCAGCGACCAGGACAGCACCTCGGACATGGCCGTGGTGTCGTCGTCGTCCAGACGCAGGCCCTCCATCCAGTCGTCGCCGATCGCCTGGATCTCCGCGGTGATCGCCCGCAACGAGGACTGGACGTCGTGGGCGATCGCCAGCTCACCCACGATCCGCAGCGCCAGGGGCCAGTGTTCGCACAGCTCCGCCAGCAGCAGCGCGGACCGCGGGTCGGCGTCGACGGCGGCCGGCCCGAGATGCCGGCGCAGCAGCTCGAGCGACTCACCGGCCGGCAGCGGGCGCACCGCGTGCCGGTGCGCGCCCTCGGCGAGCACCAGCCCCTGGAGCCGAGCCCGGGAGGTGATGAGGACGGCGCAGTGCGGGGACCCGGGCAGGATCTGCCGCGCCACCTGGGCGGAGGGAACGTCGTCGAGCACGATCAGCACCCGCCGGGCCGCCAGCAGCGAGCGCAGCAGCGCCGAGAGCTGCTCCTCACCGGCCGGGACCTGCTCGGGCCGGACTCCCAGAGCCTGCACGAAACCCTGGAGCACGTCGGCCGGCTGGAGCTCGTGCCCCGGATGGTGGGCGCGCAGGCCGGCGAAGAGCTGCCCGTCGGGGTAGTCGGCGGCCACGGCGTGAGCCACCCGCAGGCCCAGCGCGGACTTGCCGATCCCGCCCGGCCCGTCCAGGACGACGATCGCCGGGCCGGGGCCACGGTCCGGGTCCAGCCGGGCGACCAGCTCGGCAACCTCCGCCGACCGGCCGACGAAACCATCCGGCAGGGGCGGCAACTGGGCCGGGGACGAGGTGGATCGCGACGGCCGGTGCCCCGCCGCCCGCAGCTCCCGGTGCAGCGACCGCAGAGCCGGGCCGGGAGGAACGGACAGCTCGGTCTCCAGCGCGGAGCGGATCCGCTCGTACTCCTCCAGCGCGTCCTGGTGCCGGCCCAGATCACGCAGGGCCCGCACCAGCAGGACGCCGAGGTCCTCGTCGAGCGGTGCCGCGGCGGTGGCCTGCCGCAGTGGCCGGACCACCTGCTCGGGCTGCCCGGCCGACAGCAGCAGCTCGGCCCACACCCCGACCAGCTCGGTGCGCAACCGGTCCAGGCGCTCGCGGGTCTGGTCGCCCCAGCTGCCGGGGATGCCCGGCAGCGCCCGGCCGTTCCAGTGTTCGAGCAGGGCGTGCAGCGATCCGGCGGTGGCGAGTCGTTGCTCGCGGCGGCCGTTGCGCAGCACCGCGCGGGCGTCGCCGAGGGCGTCCTCGGCGCGCAGGGCGTCGCATGCCGCCCGGGGCAGATCGAGACGGTAGCCGTCGCCGACCCGTTCGAGGTGGACGGCTCCCAGGATCTTGCGCAGACCCCACACATAGGTCTGGAGGTTCGCGGCCGCGTTGCCGGGCAGCTCGGCGTCCCAGAGGGCGTCGACCAGGGTGTGCTGGGGGACGACGGAACCAGCGGCCAGGGCGAGCACGGCCAGCACCGTGCCGCGCCGGGGCGGACCGGCGGGGACGACGCCGTCGGGGGTGACGACCGCCACCTGGTTCAGCAGCAGAACCTCTACCGGGTGGGCGTTTTCACTGTCGTCATCGCTGCCGGCAGCGGCGGTTGTGGGGAACGGGACGGCCGGGCCGGCGCCGGATGGCTGCTGCATCGTGATCGCCTCCCGTTCGGCGCGCGCGGATAAAGGGGTGTGCGAAGTGGCATACCCGGGCGGGAATGGTACCGCTGACCGGAATAGGGCCGGGCTGTGGGGCAGCTGTACGGCCCCCGGTGTGTGGATCGCCGGTGTGTGGATCGCCGGTGTGTGGATCGCCGGTGTGTGGATCGCCGGTGTGTGGATCGCCGGTGGGTGAGTCGCCGGTGGGTGGGCCGCCGGCAATTGCGGCGGGTTCGTGGGAAGTGCCGCTGCGTCGCTCAACGAGGCGTTGAGTGGTTGCGGAGTCATTCTTGAGTGACCGGTTCTACCTTCCCCCTGCTCTTGTCAGGACGGAAGGAATACGCCATGCCGCCGAAGCCCGCGGACGACCTCTCGGGGCCGGGCGGTGAGGTGCTCGCGGAGGCCGGCGCAGCGGTGCTGGCCTATGCGCTGGGCCTGAGTGGGGACTGGCACTCGGCCCAGGACCTGGTGCAGGAGGCGCTGCTGCGGCTGTGCCAGAACCCCGCCGCGAACCGGTGGGAACGCTCGGGTCGCCTGCTGCGGTCGGTGGTGCACAACCTGGCCGTGGACCAGTCGCGCCGACGCGCCGCCCGGCCGGACGAACTGCTGATGGGGCTGGTCCGGGACGGGGACGTGCCGCTGGCCCCGGGACCTGACCCCTCCGACGGGGTCACCGACAGTCTCGCCGTGCAGCAGCTGCTGGCCTGTCTGCATCCGCACCAGGCCGGGGTGGTGCGCCGGCTCTACGTGGACGGGCTGACGATGAGCGAGGTCGCCGCGGAACTGCGCATTCCGGTGGGCACGGTGAAGTCGCGCAACCACCAGGCGCTGGCGCTCATGCGCCGTTCGGTGGTGCGCGGCTGAATTCCCCGGAATCAGCGTTCGGTTATTCGGGTCGGCTGCCGGAAAGGCGACGAGAACCGTGGTACGCAAAAAAGGCTTTCCCGGTTCGGCACAACTTCACAACATTGCGGTAAACCGGCTCCTGGTAATTCTGGGCAAAGTCATCGGGCCGTCTTGGCTTCCGCGAATATGAATGGCTAAGGTTGGCGTTGCCTGGCCGGAAGAAGAATGTCCGCCGTCTCTGACGTCGTCGAACGTTGCCGAATACTTTCCCGGTTCTTCAGGCGACGCAGGTTCTGGGCCTCCAGCCAGAGGCAAGCACATGGTCATGCCAGCCGGCTGGCGGGACTGCGAGGGAGTTCGTGTCAATGGCCGAGAAGGCTTCCGCCCCCGAGGCGAAGAATCCTGAAAAGGCTTCGGCGTCGAAGCGGTTCAGCCGGGCTCAGTTGTTGCCCGCCGGGCCGGAGGAGACCGGGCAGGTGCCGGTGGTGACGTCCGGCGCCGGGCCTGCGGGGTCCGTGGCGAGTGCCGGGTCTTTGGTGGCTGCCGGGACCGCGGCGGCTGTCGGGACCGCGGCGGCTGCCGGGACCGCGGGCTCTGAAAGGTCTGCGGCGCCTGAAAGGTCTGCGGGGCCTGCCGGGGTCGGGGGGTCTGCCGGGTCTGCCAGTTCTACGGGGCCTGCCAGTTCCACGGGGCCTGCCAGTTCTGCGGGATCTGCCGGCGTGGATCGGGGGGTGCCCGGTACGGCGCCATCTTCTTCGGCTGCGGGGGCAGCAGTCGTTGCGGCGCAGACGTTCTCCACCGCCACCGGTCTGCCTGCCGGGGCTGTGACGGGCTCGGCCGGCGGGGTGCAGTCGGGTGCCGTGGTGCGGCCGGGTGCCGGGGGGCAGTCGGCTGGCGGGGTGCAGTCGGGTGCCGCAGCGCAACCGGTTGCCGAGGCGCAACCGGTTGGTGGGGCGCAACCGGTTGGTGGGGCGCGGCCTGGTGCCGGGACGCAGCCGGATCCAGCTGCGACCGGGACCGGCCGGGGCCAGGGCCGGAACCGGCTGGCGCTGGTCGTGACCGGAACGGCGGCCGTGGTCCTGACCACCGGCGCGATCGGCATGGCCGTGCGGGCGACGGGTGACGGCGACGAGCCCTCAGGGGGCGGCGTCCCGGCGCTGGCGGTGGCGGCCGCCGCGGCCTCGCCCACGGTCTCGCCGTCACCGAGCCACTCACCCACCCCGACGGCCGGCCCCACCAGGGAGGCCGGGAAGAAGCCTGGCACGGAGCCGGAGCGGGAGCCGGCGAAGGCGGCGGTGGCCGTGGACGTCACGAAGGACTCCGGGAGCACGAAGAAGCCGGCGGCGAAGACCGAGGCGACGGAAAAGGCCGGGAAGAGCTCGAAACCGGCGTCCAGCACGACGAAGGCCACGCAGTCCACGATCAGCGCGGCCGACCTGCCGCCCCTGGTGTCCGCCGGGGTGCCGGTGTCCGGCGGGATGACCGCCCGGGCGTACTACGGACAGCTCGACAGCATGATCGCCACCCTCGACGGGACGGTCACGTTCAACACCTCCCCGGCCTGGCTGATGCAGCACAACAACCGCTGCGTGCTCACCGTCGTCTACTCCGGGGTGTCCGGATCGACCGCCTCGGTGTACGCCCACGGGCAGGGCAGCGGCTGGAGCGCCTCGGAGAACGCACCGGACCAGTCCGTCTCCGCCGACGGCGGCCGGGTTCACCACCAGCTCATCTCACCTCCTTCCGGCACCTCCGTCGGTTCGTCCTGGAGCCTGTCCTCGTCGGTGGTGGTGGACGGCACCACCACCTCCAGCGGTTCGTACTCCCTCAGTCTCACGAGCCAGGACGGCACCGACCAGATCTGGTCGTTCGCCGGGTCGAAGGTCTCGTGCGATCTGCTGTGATCGGCATGCCCTGGCGGCGTGCCGCAGACGACACGCCGCCGGGCGGACCGGGCTGGAGCGCGCCGGAGCCGATGGCCGGCCTGGTGGCCGAGCGCTGCCGGAACGTCCTGCTGGTGACCCACCCGGAACCCTCCACCCGGACGGCCGGCCGGGTGGAACAGCTGAGGCGGGTGGCCGAGGCCGTGGCGGACGCCGACCCGGGTGAGCAGGTGCCGACGGTGCTGTTCGCCACGGTGCCCGGGAACGGGGTGCGGGAATTCCTCGACGCTCTGGGGGCCCGGCTTCCGGAGCTGGCACCCGACCGCGAGCCGACCGAAATCCGCTGGGTGGCAGAGACATCCACAGCACTTCAGGCGGAGTTCGGCGAAGCCGCGCACCGGTTCGCCGACCTGCACGGAGTGCGGGTGGTGACGTCGTTCGGCCGGCTGCTGCACGTGCCGGGGCACACGGTGTTCCCGGTGCACGGCACGTCCTCGCGGTCCTGGCAGCAGTTCGTGCCCGGTCATCCGCAGCCGGTGCCGGCCGGGCCGTGGTTCTTCGGCGCGACCTGGCGCTCGGAGCTCGCCCTGCTGCCGGCCGCCGGTCTGGTGCCCGGCCTGCGCGTGCTGCCGGTCCCGGCCGGGGTCGTCCTGCTGCCCGCCTCGGGCGTCGAGCTGCCGCTCGACGACATCGTCTACAGCGTACCGATGGATCCGCGACGGCCTCTGGTGATCGTGCCCGGGACGATGCCGGAAGGAGCTACGGGAGAACACCTCACGGCGGAACAGGTGGCGGGATACCTGGCACTGCTGCCGGCCCGGTTGCGGGCGACGGTGCGGCCGGTCGTCGCCGGGCCGTTGCCGGAGGCCTTGTTCTGGCAGGAGGTGGCGGAGGAGCTGGAGGACGAGATCGCCGTTCTCACCGGCCTTCCGGTGCTGTTCGGCGACGAGATCGTGGTCAGCGTGCCGGGAGTGGGCACTGACGGCGAGATCGAGGTGCTGTGGCAGCCTTTGGCCACCGAGCTGCGGTTCGAGCCGGCGTACGGTGGCCCGGCCCGGCCTGGGGTGGTCGTGGAACACCGCGTCGTCCAACCGTTGTGGGGTTCGGACGACGGCTGGAAGGCCGAGATTATCGCCGGGGGACTGTGGTTCGGTCCGTCCGGCGCGCAGGTGGGTGACGCCGTGCTCCCCACCGATCCGGGACGTCCCGTTCTGCTGGTGAACGGGACGGACGGGGACGAGGCGGTCACGCGGCGGGTGGGGGAGCTGCGTGAACGACTGCGGCAGGAGTGCGGTGCGCCACCGCGAACGCTGTTTCTGCCTGGGGCACAGAGATAGTCAGAAACGATCGTTGCCCAGGAGACGGTCCGTCCGAGAGAACACCGAAGGAGAGTCATGGCAGAGATCGACGTGAACGGCATGGTCCAGGCCGCCAGTTCCATTCACGACGTGGTCGAGAGCATCTCGACCGAGGAGAACGCGGTGCGCGAATCCATCTCGAACCTGCTGGTCACCTGGACCGGGCAGAGCGCCACCACATTCGCCAGGGCGATGGAGGAGTTCTACGCCCAGTGCGACGCCATCGAGGCGATGCTGTCCGACCTGTCCCTGACCGTCTTCAACTCGGCGAAGAAGTACGCGGAGGCCAACGACAGCGCGAACCAGCAGGCCTCGCTCTTCGTCAGCGCACCGATCCGGCCGGAGCCGCTGCTCCCCAACTTCGGCTGAACCGACCGGCCACGACCTCTGGAAGGAAGAACACTCATGCCTGAACTGACCTATTCCGTCAACTTCTCGTCGATGGACCTCACCGTGGACGCCGCGAAGCAGCGGGCGCAGAACATCGAGAACCTGCTCCAGGAGATGAACAGCAACGCGCAGAAGAGCCTCGCCGGCTGGACCGGTGACGCCCAGGCGGCGTATGCGGAGACCTTTCAGCGGTGTCTCCAGGCAGCCGCCGCGATGCCGCAGACGCTCGAACAGGCCCGGGTCACCCTGTCGTCGATCTCGGAGAACTACCAGTCCACCGAGACGTTCGTGACCACCGCCTTCCGGCCGAAGTGACTCACCCGGCGGGGCCGTCCTCGGCGGCCCCGCCGGCATGGCGGTTCCACGGGCTTCGCGGAGCCCCGACCAGCGGGAGCGATGATGGTGTATGAGAACAACCTGACGGCCGAAGAACGCGAAACGCTGAGACACGGCCAGAACCACGAGATCTGGGACGAGGCCAAAGGGGAGTGGGTGCCTTACTACCCCAAGGGTGACGACGACCTGAAACCCACCGAGACCGCGGACGTGGACTCGCGTGGTGACGAGAGCAACAACGTCATCAATCACATGGTGGCCGACGACTACGACGTCAAGGCCTACGGCGAGGGTTCCGGGACGTCCGTCAACACGGCTGCGCTGGCCGACTTCTCCGCCCAGATGACCGAGTACATCGAGGATCTGACCGAGCTCCGGCAGGACCTGATCGACCAGAAAAAGGTTGCGGCCGGCGGTTTTCCCAGTGCCATCGCGCTGAACACGACGGTGGAGACGACGCGCACGGAACTGGTCGGCGCGATCGGCGCCCTGATCGAGACCTTCGTCGACCTCCAGGCCGTGATGAAGAAGATCGGCGAGGACTACAAGACCCTCGAAGAGGTGAACGCCATGGCCGCGGACAAGTTCACCACGCTGATGTCGCAGGTGAAGAGCGACATCGGGCTCGTGGGCACGGCCGGCGGCAGCTGACCTGATCGTGGGTGACGCATGAGTGACGAAGAGGACTCCCCGGACTGGCTCGAGACGTCCGACGCCGGCTGGCTCGTCGACCCGAGCAAGATCACGGCGACCGACGACAACTGGGGTGCGCTGGACTGGAAGGAGATCAAGGCCGCCATCGCCGGTGGCTCGATGCTCACCACCCAGGAGATGAAGGACCGGGCCAACGGCATCTCCGATCCCGACTCCCTCAGGAGCGCCGCCGAGAACTTCCAGCGGGTGGCCCTCGGGCTGGAGGCGATCGCCACCAACCTGGCCGAGTGGAGCAACGCCCTCGCGGGTGAGGACGGGCCCTGGCAGGGCGCGGCAGCCACCGCCTTCGTCGGCTCGATGACTCAGCTCTCCGCGCACATCCAGGCGCACTCCGACCGGGTGAGCGGTGGTGACGCCAAGCTCAACCAGATGCCGGACGCGCTGTACAACCGGGGCAACGACCTGGAATGGGCCAAGGACGCCGTCGCGGACATCGACCACTACTACGCGCACTGGGCCCAGAGCATGGGCCTCGAGGCCATGGACAACGGTCTGGTGCCCATCTCCAAGTTCCCGAAGGCCGTGGAACAGATGAGCCAGGACATGCGTAAGGTGGCCGTTCAGCTGTCCGACGGATACGTGGTGACGGTCAACAAGTTTCAGCCGATCGACACCTCGAGCACCACCTCGACCGACTACACCGGCAGCACGCCCGAGACCGTCGACACCACTCCCGAGGACGTCGACACGACCCCGGACGACGTGGACACCACGCCCGACGACTACGGCACGAACCCCGACGACTACGACACGACTCCCGGTGACTACGACACCACGCCGCAGGACTACGGCACGGACACCGGTGACGCCGCCACCACCACGGACTACGGCGCGGCGACCCCGGCCGGCTACGACGCCGCCACGGCGGACAACTACGACACCGCCGCGGCCGACGACTACAGCAGCGCGACGCCCGACGGTTACGGCACTTCCGCGGACGACTACAGCTCTCTCGCCGACGACGGCACCATCGGTACGGACGACACGCCCGCGGCCTACGACAGCAGCAGCGCGTCCGGCAGCGACTACGGCGACTACTCGTCGTCCGTGCCGGACGCCACCTCGACGGACAGCCCCACCACCTCCGACCTCTCGGACCTGTCGTCGGCCACCCCGGTGTCGTACGGCGCCACCCCGGGGCCGTCCTCGTCGAGCTCCGGTTCCCGCAAGGACGAGGACGAAACCTCCGATCCCTGGTCGGGACTCGACGAGGAGACGCCGAGCGGCTATGACGCCGGCGACCTGGATGACGGGACGGGCGTGGGGTCCGGGTCGGGCGGACTGGACAGCTCCGACCTGTCCACAGCCGCTCCCTCCGGGCTGGACGTGGGGGATCTGGACAGCGCTGGTGGTGGGAGCGGCACGGACGGTCTTGACACGTCCGGCCTCTCGTCGGCGACCCCGGACTACGACTCGGCCGACTCGGCCGGCAGCGCCGGGCAGGGGTCCGGGCTCGGGTCGTCGGGGATGCCGATGATGCCGGGATCGGGTGCTGGAGGCTCGGATTCGTCGTCGACGGATCCGTCGGACGCGTCCGGTCTGCTGAGTGAGTCGGCGGATCCCTGGGCCGCGACGGACGTGCCCTCCGGTGATGAAGGGCTGGGCGGCGACGTCGCCTCGGCGACCCCGGCGAACTGGGCGACCCCGGCGAACTGGGCGACCCCGGCGAACTGGGCGACCCCGGCGAACTGGGCGACGGACCCGGGGACGCAGGACGCCGGTGCGGCCGGCGACTCCCGGAGCTCCGGGGATTCGTCCGGGGATTCGTCCGGACTCGGATCGCCGGGGATGCCGATGATGCCGGGATCGGCTGCTGGAGGCTCGGATTCGTCGTCGACGGATCCGTCGGACGCGTCTGGTCTGCTGAGCGAGTCTGCGGATCCCTGGGCCGCCACCGAGCAGGGGACCGGCACCGAAGGGCTGGACGGGATGACGGCCGCCGCCGCCCCGGCACACTGGGCGAAGGCTCCGGACGAGGCCGAGCAAGCGGTGGCCGAGACGTCTCCCTTCGCGGTGCAGGGACTTTCGGGAGGCGGTGCGCCCGCGGTGCCGTTGCTACCCGCCGGGGCCGCACGGGACCGGGAGCGGACGGCGGACCAGTCTGACGCCTCGGCGCTGCTCGAGTCGGGAACGATTGAGTGGGGGGCGGACGTTGGGATCGCTCCGGTCGAGGCCGATCCGGGACCGGAGGTTCGGCGGGAACCCGAGCCGGTGCGGGCCGGCATCGGTGGGCCGGTGGCGTCCCCGGCATCTCCGGCGGACGACCTGGACGATGTCTGGTCCGGTCTCGGAGTGGGCGGTGCGGTGGACCTGGGCGGCGTGGGCGGCGTGGGGGACGGGGGCGGCGTTGGCGGTTTGGGCGGCGTTGAGGGTGCGGGCGGCACAGCGGGTGCGGGCGACCTGGATGGTGTGGGCGGCGTGGACCCGGCCCCGGGGGTTCGAGAGGCCACCGGTGGCCGGCTCGGTGACTCGTTTCCCGTGCCGTTTCCCGTGCCGCCGGTCGCCCCGCTGCCGGTTTCATCACGGCCGGATTCAGGGCCGTCGGATTCAGGGCCGCCAGCTTCAGGACTGCGGGCTTCAGGACTGCCGGCTTCAGGACTCCCGGGCGGAGCGGCCCACCAGGACGAGGTTCAGCCGGACGACTGGTTCGCTCTGCTCGACGAACCGGACGACGAGGTTCCGCAACCCGACCGCCCGGCTGCTCCGGGCGTCCCGGATTTTGTTGTATCGCAAGCGGATACGGCTGGAGAGGTACCGATCGTCGGGCTGGTTCCGGCCCGGAACGTCCCCCCGGCGCAGGAGGAACCGCAGGCGGCCGGGCCTCTCGGCGAGCCGCTGTGGGCCGCTCAAGACCTGGAAGACGATGTCGCGGAGGACTTCTCCCGATGGGGAATGGGTGATGCCGGACTGCTGTCCGCCTTCCTGAGCGGTGACGACCCAACGCCTCAACGGGTCGCGATGGGGACGACGGCACGCGAACCAGAACTGGTCGCGACGGTTTTCCAGGTCGGTCGGTCCAGTGCCGGGGTGGTGCGGATCGTCGAGAAGCAGCGCCTCAGCTGTGGCGACGGTCCGCTGAACGAGCCGGACGAGCCCCCGGCCGACGAGGTGGACGAAGAGACCGGTGAGGACGTCCGCAAGACCACGGCCGCGGACCTGCTGAGCGGGGACGACAGCGACTGGGGAACCGGGCGATGACGGAGAAGGACCGAGTGAGGATGAGGCGTCCATGAGTACGGAGGTCGTTCGGCGCAGGCCCCGGGAGTCCGGCCCGGAGATGCCCGAGGGCGTGCTCCCGCTCCAGGAGCCGCCGGTGCTGCCGGAGCAGGTGCCCGCCGACATGAGCACGATGGTGACCATGCTGCCGATGGGCATCGGTGGTGTGCTGATGAGCATCTCGTTCTCCGGCGCTGCCGGATCCTCACCCATGACCTATCTGCTCGGCGGCGGGATGGGGGTGTCGATGGCGGCCATGTCGGTCGGGCAGATGCTGCGCGCCCCGGCCGAGCGGCGGCGCAAGCTGCACCTGGAACGCCGTGACTACCTGCGCTACATCGCCCAGACCCGGGCCGGTGTGCGCCGTGCCGGTGGTGAGCAGCGCCAGGCGTTGCAGTGGAACAACCCCGATCCACAGTTGCTCTGGAGCCTCGCCTCCGGCCCACGGCTGTGGGAACGCCGGGCCAACCACGAGGACTTCGCGGCCGTCCGGGTGGGCGTGGGCCGCCGCCCGGCCTCCCTGATCCTGGAACCGCCCACGACCAAGCCGATCGAGAGTCTGGAGCCCTTGTCGGCGATCTCGCTGCGCCGGTTCGTCGAGGCCTACCGCACCGTGCGGGACGTGCCGATGGTGGTGAACCTGCGCCAGTACACCGGTATCGAGCTGGCCGGTGACCTGCCCGGTGCTCTCGGGCTGGTCCGCTCGATCGTGGCCCAGCTGGCCACCTTTCACGGACCGGACGACCTGAGGATCGCGGTCCTCGCCGGTGAGGGCGCACGCCCGGACTGGGACTGGGCGAAATGGCTGCCGCACAACGCACATCCGGACCTGCTCGGCGAGACCGGGCCGCGGTGGCTGGTGGCCGGCGACTACGGCGAGATGATCGACCTGCTCGGCACGGACGTGCTGGACCGGCCCGACCACGACCCGGGGGCCGGGCCCACCCAGAACGAGCCGTTCATCGTGCTGCTGGCCGACCGGGTGCAGGTGCCGGAGACCTCGCGGCTGTACGGCGACGGCATCCGCAACGTGCTGATGATCGACGTCACCGGGAAACTGCCCGGCGGGCCGAAGATTCTGCGGCTCACCGTGAACGGCGACCAGGTGGAGTACGGCGATCCGGCCGCACCGCTGACCGCCCGGGTCGACGGCCTGAGCACGCCCGCGGTGGACGAGCTCGCCCGGGTGCTGGCCCCGAAACGGGTCAGTGGTGTGGTCGATCTGGTGGACCAGCCGCTGGAACAGGATTTCGGGCTGACCACCCTGCTCGGGATCGCCGACGCCCGCCGGTTCGACGTCGCCGCGCAGTGGCGCTCGCGCACGCCCCAGCGGGCCCGCCTGAGCGTCCCGATCGGCGTGACCGAGGGCGGTGAGGTGGTCGAGCTCGACCTGAAGGAGTCGGCCCAGGGCGGAATGGGCCCGCACGGCCTGCTGATCGGCGCGACCGGTTCCGGCAAGAGCGAGCTGCTGCGCACACTCGTGCTCGGCCTGGCGGCGACGCACTCGTCCGAGATCCTCAACCTGGTGCTGGTCGACTTCAAGGGCGGCGCCACCTTCATCGGCATGGACGAACTGCCGCACACCTCGGCGGTGATCACCAACCTGGCCGACGAGCTGCCCCTCGTCGACCGGATGCAGGACTCGCTCAACGGCGAGCTCAACCGGCGTCAGGAGCTGCTGCGCGGCAGCGGCCAGCCGTCGCTGTTCGAGTACGAGAAGGCCCGGCTGGCCGGGCGTCAGCTGGCGCCGTTGCCGACCCTGCTGGTGGTGGTGGACGAGTTCAGCGAGCTGCTCGCCAGCAAGCCCGAGTTCATGGACCTTTTCGTGTCGATCGGGCGGGTGGGCCGCAGTCTCGGCGTGCACCTGCTGCTGGCCTCGCAGCGCCTGGACGAGGGCCGGATCAACCGGGTCGAGGGGCACCTGTCCTACCGGATCGCCCTGCGGACCTTCTCGTCCATGGAGTCGCGTGCCGTCATCGGTGCGGCCGGTGCCTACGAGCTGCCCAACGAACCCGGGCACGGCTACCTGAAGATGGACACCACGACCCTGGTCCGGTTCAAGGCCGCCTACGTCTCCGGCCCGGCTCCCCAGTCGGTGGTGCGGGAGGACGACGAGAGCGGCCCGGCCCCGGTGGCCGAGGTGCATCCGTATTACACCTACGACCGTCCCGACCTGTACCTGCCGCCCACCGCCGCTCCGGTCACCGTGGAAGACGTTGCCGGGCAGCCTGATCCGTCGGACAAGGCGGCCGGGGAAGGGACGAGCGCGGAACCGACCCTGGCCGAGGTGTTCATCGGCCGGCTGCGTGGCGCGGGCCCGGCCGCCCGGCAGGTCTGGCTGCCGCCACTGACCACGCCGGTACCGCTGGACGCCCTGCTGCCGGGCGTGCTGCCCGACCCGGTGCGCGGGATGAGCGTTCCCGACCCGTCCCTGCACGGCCGGCTCCGGGTGCCGCTGGGCATGGTGGACCGACCTTACGACCAGTCCCGGGAACTGCTCTCGGCGGACCTGTCCGGCAGTGCCGGGCACGTGGCCGTGGTCGGTGCCCCGCAGACCGGCAAGTCCACCCTGCTGCGCACCCTGATGATCGCGCTGGCCCTCACCCACACCCCGGCCGAGGTGCAGTTCTACGGGCTCGATTTCGGCGGTGGCGGACTCACCTCGATCAGCATGCTGCCGCACGTCGGCTCGGTGGCCGGCCGCCGGGAGCGGGACCGGGTGGTCCGCACGGTGGAGCAGCTGTTCCAGGTGATGGAGCGCCGGGAGACGCTGTTCACCGAGCGCGGTGTCGACTCCATGACGACCTACCGGAAGCTGCGGGAGGCCGGTGAGATCGAGGATCCCTACGGTGACGTGTTCCTCGTGATCGACGGCTGGTACACGGTCAAGAACGAGTACGCCGACATCGAGCCGCGGATCGGTGAACTCGCCTCACGTGGCCTCTCCTTCGGTGTCCACGTGATGATCGCGGCCACCCGGTGGTCCGAGATCAGGCCGTGGCTGCGGGATCTCATCACCACGCGGTTCGAGCTGCGGCTCGGCGACTCGATGGAGTCGGAGGTCGGATCGCGTAAGGCGGCCCGCGTCCCGAACCGGCCGGGGCACGGGCTCACCGCGAGGGCGCTGCCGTTCCTGGCCGCGCTGCCCCGCCTCGACGGCGTCTCCGGAACCGCCGAGCTGGCCTCGGCCACCCGGTCGGTGGCGGAGGAGATCGGCCTGTTCTGGCCGGGGGAACGGGCCCCGCAGGTGCGTCTGCTGCCGACCGAGCTGCCGATGCGCGAGCTGCCCACCGACGCGGGGAACGGCCGGCGCCACGCCATCGGGCTGGACGAACAGCGTCTGGCCCCGGTCTGGCACGACTTCGACAGCACCGGTCACCTCATGGTTTTCGGGGACGACGAGACCGGCAAGACCAACCTGCTGAAGCTGCTCCTGCGGTCGATCGTGGCCGCCAACCGTCCCGAGGACGTGCGGTTCATCCTCGGCGACCCCAGCCGGCAGCTCGACCTGGAGGTGCCCGAGCAACTGCGTTCGGGCTACGTGGTGGACGAGTCGTCGCTGCGGGCACTCGTGAAACAGGTGGTCGGGTCGCTCAGCTCCCGGGTGCCGGACCAGGCGATCTCGGCGGAACGCCTGGCCCGCAGGGACTGGTGGACCGGCCCGCGGCTGTACCTCGTGCTGGACGACTACCAGTTGCTGTCCGGGCCCGGCGGCTCACCGCTGGAGGCGCTGCTGCCGTTGATGCCGCAGGGGGCGTACATCGGGCTGCACATCATCCTGGCGCGCAGTACGTCCGGTGCGATGCGGGCGATGATGGACCCCACCCTGCGGCGCCTGTGGGAGCTCGGGACGCCCGGTGTGGTGTTCGGCTACCCGAAGGAAGAGGGCAAGTTCCTCGGCGAGGCCGCCCCCCGCAAACTGCCCCCGGGCCGCGCCCAGCTGGTCACCCGGCGCGGAGTCCGGCTGATCCAGACCGGTTTCGTGCCGACCGAGACGCCGGAGCCGGAAACCGGCCTGAAGATGACAGGAATGGGACTGTGAGTACCGATCAGCTGTGCCGGGTGACGATCGTCGGCCCGGACCGGCAGGTGGACCTGGCGGTGCCGGCGTCGCTGCCGCTGGGCGGGCTGCTGCCCACCCTGGTGCAGCACGTGGTGTCCTCCCGTGACGTCCACGGCGGCGAGGGGTGGATCCTGCAACGGCTGGGCGAGAGCCCGATGGACGTGGGGGAGACCCCGGAGGAACTGAACTGGCGCGAGGGGGAACGGCTCTACCTGCGCCGGGCCGACGAGCTGGCGCCCGCGCTGGTCTTCGACGATCTCGCCGACGGGACCGCCACCGTGGTGGGTGGTTCCCCGGGGCGCTGGCGCCCCGAGTACGACGCCCCGCTCTTCCAGACGATCGCCGTGCTGCTGGTCGGCCTGGTCGGCCGGCTGCTCCTCGACGCTCGGATGGAGGGGATCACCCCGTTCCTGGCTCCCGTCGTCGCGGTGCTGCTGCTGACCGCCTCGGTATCGCTCAGCCATCGTCTCGCCGCCGGGCCGGCGGTCACCGCGACGGTCGCGGTCGGCCTGGCCGCCGCCGTGGCGGCGGGCACGGTGGTGGGCGGCACGGAACGCGGGATCGCCGACCTCGTCGCCCTGCGGTCGGGCCCGCTGATGGCGGCCGGGGCGGCCCTGGCGGTGTGCGGTGTGGTGCTCACCGTCGCCCACCGCGGCGCCGACTCACGCACCCCGCTCTTCCCGGCCCTGACCGAGATCGTCGTCGGGCTGGTGCTTCTGACGGCGGAGGCGGTGGGCGCGGCCTGGAACCCGGGTGAGGTGAAGGTGGCCGGTGCGGTCACCGTGATCGCCGCGCTCACTCTGGCCTACGCGCCCCGGTCGGCCGTGCGGCTGGCCGGGATCCGGGTGCCGCAGCTGCCGAGGACGGCCTCAGAGTTGCACTACGACGTCGTCCCGACGGAGTCCGCCGAGATGACGCGGCGCGTCTTCGTCGCCGACCAGGTGCTGATCGCGGCGTTCGTGTCGTCCGCCCTGGTCCTGGCCGGGGCGATCCCGGTGCTGATCTCGGACGGCGACGGATTCGCCTACGCCCTGGCGGTCGTCGTCACGCTGTCGGTGTTCGTGCGGGCCGGTGCGGTGCGGGGCGTGTGGCAGCGTCTGGCCCTGGTCGCCGGTGGAATGTGGGCGGTCGCGGCGCTGGTGCTGTGGCTCCCCGCCCAGGTGACGGAGCCCTGGCTCGTGGTGGCGGCCCTGGTGCTGCTGGTCGCGCTGCTGCCGGTGAGTGCCGCCGCGACCCGGCCGCCCGGCCGCCGGATGACGCCGGTCTGGGGCTACCTGAACCAGTGGCTGGAGCTCGGCGCCGCCATCGCGGCGATCCCGTTGCTGGCCCAGGTGCTCGGCCTGTTCGGCCTGGTCTCCGGTCTGGCCGGGTGAGGTGAGCTGTGCAGACCCAGCGAGATCATGTTCAGGCATATGCCTTTCAGGTCGGCCGCCTGTCGTCCGCGCTGCTCACCGGTGAGGCGTCCTTCCTGGAGCCGCCGGCCCGGCGGGCCAAGCTCGGCACCGCGGTCGGGGTCGGCCTGACGGTCCTGATCCTGGTGGGCTTCTTCCTGTTCGGCCTGATCCGGCAGCAGTCCGGCACGTCCGGCGGGTCGTCCTCCTCGACGTCGCCGACCGTGAGTGCCACGGCCACGCCCCCCACCACGGCTCCCACCCCGAGCACCACCGCGTCGTCCCCCGTTCACCGGAAGGCAGAGCGTGACGACGCGGGCGGGTCCGGCTCCCACGTGGCGTCCGGTCCCACCGCGGCCGGGAACAGGGGCGCAACAGGCGGTTCCGGGCCGGAGTCCGCCAGATCCACCACCGGAGCCCAGTGATGCCCGCAGCCTTTCCCCGGATCGATCCCGCCCGGTTCGCCGACCCGGACAGTGTCGAGACCCAGCCGGTCACCCTCCAGGTGATCAAGCACGCCGTGGTCATCTCGACCCGCGCTGAACCCGGCGACCAGGTGCGGAGAATCGCGTCCCTGGCCCCCGAGGACCATGAGAACACCCTGGTGCTGCTGGATCTGCCGGGACGCGTGCCGATCGCGGTGTGGGAGTCGGTGGCCGCGGCGATCGGCCCGGGCCCGCGCGGGATCCGCCTGGTCGTCGACGGCCGGTCGCGGGAACTCACCACGCTCGCCGCGGGCTGGCTGAGTGAGCGCCTGGACCGGCCGGTGACGCTGGCGGACGGCCCGGTGGTGGCCGGCCGGGGTGCGCTGCTGGTCGGTGACCGGCACGACCATCGCTGGCGGGACTACCGCCCGGGGCGGCAGTCCCGGCCCGGGCCACGGCGCTTTCCCCGTCCGGCGTGGGACGACGAGCTCACCGCGCTGATCGCCGGCGCCGGTGCGGGCGTGGCCTGCGAGCCACTACCGGCCGGGGCCTGGATCCGGCCCGACACCGACGAGACCGACGAGGCCGCGATCGGCTCGTTCCGCGGCAGGCTGCTGGCGGCGATGCCGATGCGTCGCGGTTTTCCCACCCTGGTGCTCGGCGCCCCGGGCGTGGCCAGGCTGCGGCTGGAGGACGTGCACCGGCTGAGATCCCTGCTGCCCGAGGCGGTCCGGCGTGGGGCGCGGATGGCGGGCGTCGGGCCGATCGCGCTGCCGGCGGGAAAGACCCTGGGCCAGGCCCTGGCCGACCTGAGCGGGGAGGAGACCCACTGCTACACGGGGATTCCGGTGGGCGGGACGGCGGAGGCCCCGGAGATCCGGATCATCGGGTCGGACGGCCGGCCGGGCCCGTGGCCCTATGCCCTGGAGGTGCGGCACCGGCCGCAGGCCGGTCTGCGGCCCGGCGCCCCCGACGTCACCGCGCACCGCCCGCCCTTCGCGGGACTCACCCAGGTGGGGCCCGGGGCCTACCGGCTCCGGCCGGACGTCGTGGTGGAGGTGGTGCAGGCCGGGCTGATGCTGCGGCCGGCACAGGAGGGTCCGCAGGCCGTCGAGGTGCGCCGCGCCGGACCGGACAAGCGGCAGAACCTGATCGTGGTCGCCGGGCGGGACGGGAACGACGGGGCCGGACCTCTCCACGACCTGGCCCGGGCGCTGATCGGCCAGTTCGACGAGGCGTCGCGGCGCTCGATCCGCCTGGTCACGGCCGCCGAGCTGCTGGCCGGCCCGGCGGCGGTGGTGCCGGCCGGAGCGGTCGAGGCGGCCGGACCGCTGCGGGAGATCCGGGTCACCGGCGAACCGGACCGTGGTGCAAGGGCGTTCGGTGCTGAACGGGACAGCGCTGTGCCGGTGGGCGCACGGGTCCCGACCGGTGCCGCGCCGCAGATCCTCCGGGACACCGCGCCTTCCGTGGAGTCACCGGCCACGCCGCGGGAGGTGGAGGTTTCGGCCGCCCCTGAGACGGGGCCGGCTGCATCACCGCCCGAGCAGGTGCCCCCGCGACCGGTGGTGTCCCGGGAGACGAAGCACGATCCGGCGCCCCCGGGGCAGACTTTCGCAGAAGGGAAACTCGGGTTCCAGCCGCTGCCGGCCCGGCAGCACCGGGCGGTGCTGCCCACCCGTCCCATCGACGAGGAGCGGGACTGGCTGCGCAACGCCCTCGGGAACCGTTACGGGACACTGGCGAACGAGGTCGCGCGCATCCTGTCGGAGCATCCCGGCTTCGAGGGACTGGGTGCCGCGGCCGCCGAGGCGGTCACCGACGCCGTCGCCGTGCGTCTGTACCTGTCGCCGGACGGGCCACGGCTGAACCCGTCGTTGCGGGTGGCGGCCGACGGCCCGCACGTCCCGTTCGCCCGGTGCATCGTGTCGGGGCTGGGACGCCTGGCGTCGCACCGGGGGCCGGCCTCCTTCGCCGTCACGGTGGGCCGGGACGCCTGGCAGATCTACCAGGGCCGTCCCCAGCTCACCGAATGGGGTTTCCTGGCGGCCGGTGCCGGGCCGGCCGACCCTGCCTCGGGTGACACCGACGTCCTCGTCTGGTCACTGACCGGGCGGCGCACGTCGCTGCTCGACTCGCTGCCGGCCGGTGCGGTGCCGCGGGTGCTGTTCGTGCCCGGCACGAGACTGAAGATCCTGGAGGCGAAACCGCCCACCGGCCAGGGGCGGGGACTGATCCTGATGCGTGAGGTCACGGCCCGGGACCTGGCCGGTGACGAGGCGGCGCGCAGCGCACAGTCGGCCCTGGACGAGATGGCCCTCGCCTCGCTGCGGGCCGATCACGGACGCTGGCCGGCGCCGGGTGCCCGGCGCCCCACCGCCACGGAACATCCGCAGGACCTGCTGCCCGTCCTGCTGCCGGGGCTGGTGCGGCAGTGAGCACGCAGGTGGTGGAAGTCGGTGCGGGCCGGGAGTTCACGACGATCCGGGCGGCACTGACCCGGGTGTCGTCGGGGGGCACGGTCCTCGTGCATCCCGGCCGTTACCCGGAGGCCTTGCGGCTGGAGGGTGTCGTGCGGCTCGAGGCCGTGACCACCGAGGGGCCGGTGGAACTGGCCGCGGCCTCCGGCAGCGTGCTCACCGTGGAGGCCGCCGGGGTGCTGCTGCGCGGATTCCGGCTGACCGGTGCCGACGCCTCGGTGCCGGTGCTGGATGTCGTGCGCGGCGAAACCGCGCTGGAGGACTGTGAGTTCGGCGGGGACGCCTGGGCCGCCGTGCTGGTGCGTGAGCAGGGGAGCCTGGCGGTCAGCGAGTGCCGGGTCGAGACCGCTTCCGGGGCGGGGATCGTCGTCGCGTCGCGGAACGGGAACACCGTGGCGGGTGCCACGGTCTCCGGGACCGCCTCGTCCGGGATCGTGGTGGCCGGCGCGGGGCGGCTGACGCTGCGCGACAGCGTCGTGCGGTCACCGGGCGGAAACGGGTTGTGCGTCAACGGTAACGCGCATCTGGTGGCCACCGGGTGCCGGGTGGAGGACGCCGCGAAGCCCGCGGTGGTGATCGAGCAGCAGGCGGGCGCCGACCTCTCCGGGCTGACGGTCTCGGGCAGCGCCGCCCTCGACCTCTATGTCACCTCGGGCGGTGCGGTCTCGGTCACCGGCTCGCGGTTCGCCGGTTCGGGCAACCAGGCTGTACACCTGTCCGGGACCACGGACGTCCGGTTGACCGACTGTACGGTCACGGAGGCCTCGGGCACCGGCATCCATCTGACGGCGGGAGCCCGGGCCCTGGTCGAGAACTGTCGGGTCGAGGACGTCCAGGTGGGGATGGCGGCCGACGGCGACTCGGTGCTCACGGTGCACCGGAGCCGGGTGAGCGCCCCGGGCCGGACCGCGGTGGTGCTGGCCGGTGCCGGCCTGGAGGCGGCCGGCCTGCGGATCGACGCGGGTGACGCCGAGGGGCTGACCATGACGTCGGGGGGACGTCTGCTGCTGCGTGACGGTGTGCTCTCCTCGTCGTCCACCCCGTTGTCCGCGGGAGCCGGCTGCGTGGTGGACGTCTCCGACACCCAGGTGCACGGCGGCCCGGCGGCGGCCGTCCGGCTGGACCGGGCCACCTCGGCGGCGCTGCGCGCGGTTTCGCTTTCCGGTGCCGGGCTTTCGGCTGTCGGTGGGACGCTGGCGATCACGGACGTCGAGATCGGCTCGGCGCCGGGGGCCGGGCTGAGCGTCGACGGCGGTACCGGGCTCACAGCCCTGCGGTTGAAGGTCACGGGGGCCGGCGGTGACGGTGTGGTGCTCGGCACCGGCACCACCGCACGGCTGGAGCAGTGCGAACTCACGGGCAACGCCGGATGCGGCCTGCGGGTGGGCACCACGGGCGAGGTCTCGGTGGAGAAGGGCACGGTGCGGGACAACCGGGACGGTGACCTGGATCCCGCGCGGGGACTGCCGAACCTCACCCTCACGGACGTCCGGACCGCTTCCGCCGCAGTCGTTCCCACCCAGCACCACCGCCCGGAGGAGGGCCACGTGATGACCGAGCAGGACCCCGGTGACGAGTTCGGGGCGCAGTCACCGTCGCAGGGACAGACGCAGGAGGCGGGGCCGCTGTCCGGGCCGATGGCCGAGCTGGCCGGGCTGATCGGCCTGGCCGGGGTGAAGGCCGAGGTCACCTCGCTGGTGAATGTCATGCGGATGGCCAAGAAGCGCCAGGAGATGGGCCTTCCGATGCCGATGATGAGCCGGCACCTGGTGTTCGCCGGCCCTCCCGGCACCGGTAAGACCACGGTGGCCAGGCTGTACGGCACGGTGCTGGCCGAGCTCGGCATCCTGAGCAAGGGGCACATGATCGAGGTGGCCCGGGCCGATCTGGTCGGGCAGTACGTGGGTTCCACCGCGATCAAGAGCACCGAGGTGATCACGAAGGCGATCGGCGGGGTGCTGTTCATCGACGAGGCGTACACCCTGACCGCCCAGTCCGGCGGCTCCGGCGCGGATTTCGGCCAGGAGGCGGTGGACACCCTGATGAAGATGATGGAGGACCACCGGGACGAGCTGGTGGTCATCGTGGCCGGTTACTCCGAGCACATGGACAAGTTCCTGGCCTCCAACCCCGGTCTGGGGTCCCGGTTCACCAAGACCGTCGAGTTCCCCAACTACAGCTCCGGCGAGCTGCTGGAGATCACCCAGGGGCTGTGCCGCAAGCACTACTACGAGCTCACCGACGACGGGGTGGACGCCCTGCGGGAGTACTTCGAGCGGGTGCCGAAGGACGACACCTTCGGCAACGGCCGGGTGGCCCGGAAGATCTTCGAGTCCATGGTCAATCACCAGGCCTCGCGGCTGGCCCGGACACCCGGCCGGGAGTCCGAGCTGACCCGCCTGACCGGTGAGGACCTGGCCCCGGAACTGAAGCTCCTGCCCGTCGCCGGCACCCCGGTGGTGTCGGCCGCCCGCACCGCCGACCCGCGGGCGGCGGTGGAGAGCACCCTGGGACACGCGCGGCTGCTGTCGTTGCACGGTCAGCCCGCCGCGCAGAAGACCGTGGGCGCCGTGCTCACCCGGCTCTGCTCGGCACACCGTGCCGGGGAGTCGCTGGGGGTGCAGGCCAACGCGGTGGTGATCGGGCCGCCGGGCAGCGGGCGCGGGGAGTTCCTGCGGTGTTACGCGCAGAGCCTGGCCGAGCTGGGAGTTCTGCCGGCCGGGCAGCTGACCCGCCGCACCCTGACCCGGGACCTGTGGTCGACCTGGCCGGGGCAGGCCGAACGGCGGCTGGCGGCGGCCTTCGACGACGCCACGGGTGGTCTGCTGGCGATCGACGTGGGGGAGGACTGGCCGATCGACGAGAACAGCCCGGGGATCGAGGTGATGCGCTGCCTGGCGGCGTCGGTCGGTCGGCGTCCCGGACGGCCGGTGGTGGCCCTGCTCGGTGGCGCGGCCCGGCTGGGGGCGGTGCTGGGGCGGGTGCCGGACCTGCGCAAGACCTTCGTGGTGGGCTGGAAGATGGCGCCGTACACCCCTGAGGCGCTGGGCCGGATCGCCGCCACCCGGCTGGAACGGCGTGGACACGACCTCGACGACGAGGTGCGGGCCGAGCTGACCCGGGTGCTGGCCGGGGCACAGACCGGCCCGGGCGCGGCGAACGCCGTCGCGGACCGGGTGTCCACCCTGGTGGCGTCCCGCACCCTCCTGGCCGCGGACGTCCGTGCGGTGGCCGTGGCCGCACCCGGGCCGTCGTCCCCCTCTGCGCCCGCCGGAGCCCGGCAGCCCCTGACGGCCGGCACCGTCTGACCGATCGGCCGATGAGACGGATGGACAGTGAAATGATCGAACAACGAACGGTTCCCGAGGTCGACGTCGACGAGGACGACTGGCTGGACGCCCGGCCGGGCCGCCCGCCGGTGCTCGGGGCCGGTCTGGCCCTGCCGGAGGTGCCCGGCACACCCGCGGCCACCCTGACGCAGGCCGAGCCCCAGCCCGCTGACGTCGTCCATGAACCGGTAGCGCCCGGGCCCGCGCAGGTGCACTGGGAGGAGATGCCGGAAACCCCGCTCGCTGAGCGACCTTTCCCGGGCGCGATGGCGTCGGCCGGGGATCCGGTGCCGGCACGCTGGGGCTGGCGCAACCGGGTGCGTCAGGTCAGTGCCGGGCTGATCCAGCCGGCGCCGGGAGCCGAGGAGAAGGCGTTCCGCGACGAGATCGACACGATCCGCCGATCCACCTGGACCCGATCGGTGAACGTGCTGGTGACCAATCCCAAGGGTGGGAGCGGGAAGACACCGGCCGCCCTGGTGCTGGCGGGCGTGCTGGGGAGCCTGCGCGGCGGCTACGTGGTGGCCTGGGAGGCGACCGAGTCCGCCGGGACCCTGGCCCGCCGCTGCGAGGGCGGGCAGGGGCGTGGGCTGGCCGAGATGCTCTCCGGCATATCGGGTATCACCTCGGCCGGACGGCTGGGTGGCTACACGGCGCCGCAGACCTCGAATGCCGACGTGATCGCGTCGGCCGGGCCGCGGGACATGCTGAGTGCACCGCAGATGCTGTCGGTGCGGGAGGTTCTCGACACCTACTATCGGATCACCGTGACCGACACCGGCAACAACCCCGGCCACGAGACCTACCGGGCCGCCCTGCGGATCGCGGACGCGGTGCTGATCCCGTGCCTCGTGTCCGTCGATGCCCTGGCGGGCGTCGAGCAGACCCTCCGGCTGATCGAATCCGCCTCCGGCCCGGTCGATCTGCGGGAGCGGGTGGTCGTGGTGCTCGGTCACGACGGTGGACCGGAGGAACCGGGGACGGCGGAGGCGGTGCGCCGGCGGCTCGGCGAGCTGAGGACGGCGGCGGTGATCGAGGTGCCGTTCGACCCGCTCATCCGCCGGGGCGGCGAGATCTCGCTCTCCGCGCTCAGCGAGGAGTCGCGCCGGGCCTGGACCAGGGCCGCGGCCGCGGTGGTGCGGGCGCTGTCGGCGGCGAACAGCGACATCGACCTGGTGGCCCAGACCCGGGCCGAGATCGGCTGAGGAGAACGACGATGAGCAGCGAGTACGACGAGATCCTCGGCCGGGCGATGGCCGAGTACGGCCGCAGCCGGGACCGGGCGCTGAAGGCCCGGCGGGACATCGACGCCCTGACCGAGACCGCGACCGCACCCCGCCAGGTGGTGCAGGTGACGGTGGACGCCATGGGCCGGCTCACGGAGCTGAAGTTCCCCACCGCGTCGTACAAGAGCATGCCCGCGCCGGAGCTGGCCAAGATCATTCTGAAGACCGTCTCGGACGCCCGGGAACGCGTCGGGGCCCGGGCGGCCTCGGCGATGGCGCCGGCCCTGCCGCCGCACGTCGACCCGGCCGCACTGCTGAGCGGGCGGATGGACGGGAGTGCCCTGATACCCGACGAACTGGCCGAGGTGCGTGGCTCCTCGGACCCCTGGCAGACCCCGGAGGACCACCATGAGTGACCGTTTCGCCGTCGACACCGAGAAGATGCGGCGGGCCGGGCGCGAGCTCGAGACCTACGGCACCAATCTCCAGGCGTTGCAGGAGGAATGGTTCGACCTGCTGGCCTCCGCGACACGGGCCTGCGGCAGCGACAAGAACGGCAAGGCCATGGCGAAGCAGCTGAACGACAGCAGCGATCAGACCGGCCGGGCCATCAAGTCTTTCGCGGCGGCGGTGCGGGGCGGCGGCCAGGGCATCCAGAACGCCGCGGACGCCTTCGTGGCCACCGAGGAGTCGAACGCCGACGCCGCGAAGAACCTGGAGCAGGCCACCACCACCGGTGTGGACACCGGTGACGTCTCCACCGGGCAGACGTCCGGCACCTCCACCGGAACCACGACGACCGGTGGCAGCGGCAGTACCCACACCGGCAAGCACTGATCCCTCCCGGCCGTGGCCACCTCCTGCGGGGGTGGCCACGGCTTTCCCTGCGAATCAACGGTTCTGAGGAAGCGCGAGCATGAGCCTGACCGTCCCCGACGAGCTCGACTGGGTGTTTCTGCTGCTGTGCGGGCAGAACTGGCCGAAGGGCGACGAGGACGAGCTGCGTCACATCGCCGCTCAGATCGACCGGTTGTCCGGGCGGATCGACTCCGCGGGGCAGTTCCAGTCGGCCATCAGCCACGCGGTCGACAGCGTGGAGGGCACGGTCGGCCGGGCCTTCGCCCGGTACGGGCAGGAGCTGGCGAAGAGCGGCGAAGGCCTCGGCGACGCCACCTCCGCGACCGCCGACCTGGTGCGCCAGTTCGCGCTGGACGTGGAGAACGCCAAGTACTCGATCATCATCGAACTGGCCTTCTTCGGGGCCGAGATCCTCGCGGCACTGTCCAACCCGTTCACCGCCCTGTCGGCCCCGGCCATCGTCGCGGCGGGGCGGGCCGCCGTCATCCGGATCCTGCGCCGCCTGGCCCTGCGCACGCAGCACCTGCTCGGGCGGGCCGCGAAGATCGCCACCTACTCGGCGCGGATCGGGAAGTGGGCGGCGGGCGAGGCGGTCGAGGAGATGTTCCAGGACGCCCTGGCCCAGGGCATCCAGATCGCCGAGGGCAACCGGCACGGACTGGACTGGACGTCGCTGGGCTACTCGGCAGCCTTCGGCGCGGTCGGTGGTGTGATGGGCCAGGGCATGCACGCCGCCGGATCGAAATACATCTCGGACAAGGTGAAGAGCACCACCGGCGCCCGGCTGGCCGGTGCGGCCGCGGTGGAGGCGGCCACCGAGGTCGGGGTCGGCCTGGCCACGCTGCCGCTCGGCGGGGACGCCTCCGACCTGGGCTGGTCGGCCCTGTCCGGCGGATTCACCGGTGCCGCGAGCCATTCCGCAGGGCTCGCCGGCCAGGCCCTGGGCCGGGCGGCGGGCGTCGACGTGGACGCCCCGACGGTCGGGGAGATCGACGCCGACGCCGTGGGGGCGGGGGACGCGCCCGACCTGACGGCCACCGGTGGGGCGCTGCCGTCCGTGTCAGGGGCCGTCGCTGATCCCACGTCCGGAGGTGGCGGGGGAGGAGGGGCGGGGGGCGCGTCGGCGGGATCCGGTCGGACGCCGGGGGCAACGGCCTCCGGGGACGGCGAGGACGCCGCGACCGGGGTCTCGCTGGAGACCTCCGGCCCGGATCTGGGCGGAGACGGAAACGATTCGGCGTCGCCGGCTGCGTCGGACGGCAGCGGGATGTCGTCGGACACCAGCGCGACGGGTTCCTCGGGCGCGGCCGACGCGTTCACCGCGTCTGCGGAATCATCTGTCTCGTCACATGTTCCGGAAGCAACCGGCGCGGAGGCGTCCTCGGACCTCCCAGTCGGGTCCGCGTCGTCGGCCTCCCCCGGTGCGACGGCGGATCCGTCTTCCGTGCCGGTATCGGCGTCCGGCACTCCGGGGGTGTCGCCGGCCGTGACGCAGGATTCCCCGGAGGTTCCGGGAACATCGACGGGCTCGTCCACCCCTTCGACCATGATGTCGGGCGCCTCGACGGGTTCCCCCGCACCGGCGAGCGGATCGTCTGCCCCCGGCACCGGATCGTCGACTTCCCCTACCGGGTCTTCGTTCCCGACCATGGGAGGTTCGGGACCGTCCGCTGCGTCGCCGGCTGCGGCCACCGGTTCCCCAGTCTCCGGCACCGCGGGTTCGCCGGGCTCGGTCGTGGGTTCGGCGGGTTCCATCGCGGGTTCGCCGGGCTCTGTCGTGGGTTCGGCGGGTTCCACGACGAGTTCGCCGGGCTCCACCACGAGTTCGGCCGGGTATGGCGCAGGTTCGCCGAATTCCGCCACCGGTTCGTCGGCTCAGGGCAGTACGTCGCCGGTCGCCGGTCCGGTGGGTCCGGCCGGCGGTTCGCGGGCCGGTTCGCCCGAGTCGTCGGTGTCGCCGGACGCCTCGTCCCCGGCTGTGACGATCGCGCCCACCGAGGCGCCGGTCACGCCGTCCGTCTCGCCGACGGCATCGCCGACCCTGGCCAGCCCGGGCCCGGACCTTGGGTCGCCCATCGCACCCGTGACTGTGAGCGTCCCCGAAGCGCAGGTGCCGTCGGCCGACGCAGTCTCGGCCGCAGAGGGATCCACCGGCCCGGAAAGGGTTTCGGCGGGAGCCGGGGACTCCACCATCTCGTCCGCGCAGACATCCACCGCAGCGCCGACTGTGCCGACAACGCCGCCCGCCATGACGCCGACAACGACGCCCACCGCTACGAGCTCCACGACAACCTCGGCCAGTCGTCCGGCCTCCGCGGTCACGGCTCCGGGGATGGGGGCGTTGCCGGTCAGGCGTTCCGGGCGTAACCGCACCGCTCCGGAGTCCACGGTTCCGGAGTCCGCTGTCCTGGAGTCCGCTGTCCTGGAGTCCGCTGTCCTGGAGTCCGCTGTCCTGGAGTCCGCTGTCCTGGAGTCCGCTGTCCTGGAGTCCGCTGTCCTGGAGTCCGCTGTCCTGGAGTCCGCTGTCCCGGAGTCCACTGACCCGGAATCCGCCGCCCGGGTGGGCTCGGTTGCCTTGGAGTCGGCTGCTCTGGAACCCACCGCCCCGCCCGGTAACCTGCCGGCGATCGAGACGTCCTCACCGGTGCAGCCCGTGGAGAAGGCGACGGAAGAGGTCAGGAAGGGCCTGCTTTCGCCGTCCACCGTTGGACGGGAACCAGCGAGCCGCACGGTGGACGCCCTGATCGACCCCTCCACCAGTACCGGCACCGGTGCCCTCTGGTCGCGATCGAGGCGGGCCCCGGCGTCCACCCCCGGCCGGGTGGAAACAGTGCTCGAGGCAACGCCGTTCGTGCTCCCGGCCGGGCACGAGGTGGAGGCCGTGCCCGACGGCGACCAGGTGCGGGCACAGGTGCGGGCTCTGCTCGGCGGTGTGCAGATGTCGGGTGACGAGCGGCGGGCCGCGGCGTTCCGGGCGGAGGTCGAGGCCCTGGTCGCGGACGACGCCCTGCGGGCCGCCCTGGCCCGGAACGGGGGCGTCGTCTCCGGAAACGTCACTCAGCAGCGGCGTCTCGGTGGCTCTCGCGAGATGCTGGTGCGGCTGCGCGCCACCCTTCCCACGGCCCGGCAGGTGTCGCCGGGGCAGAATCAGCGCCAGGTGGTTCCGCTGACCTGGCAGGTGGAGATCGGCCCGGCCCGGCGGCCGGGGGCCGGCGAAACACTGAGGGCCACGATACCGGGTGCCGTCGCGATCAGGCGCTCGCCGGTGCGGCGTGACCTGAGGGATCACCTGCGCTCCCGGATTCGCCCCGAACGGACGAGTGACAGCCACGAGAAGTCCTTGGGGCCCGATGTCTTCGGTGTTCGCGAGCCTCTGGCCGCACCGGCGATCCTGTCCGGTGTCACCCAGGCAGAAGCGCCGACGAACAAGGTGGCCTCGCTGCTGCGGGCGATGGACCTGACAGCACCGGACCCGGCACGCCCGATCGCGGTGACGGACCTGGCCGAGGCCGAGACGGTGCACCCGGGGCCCGGCGACAGCTCGGCGCCGGACGTGCTGTTCTTCGTGTGGTACGGCGATCCGCTGGGCACCACCCCTTCCGGTGCGCGGTACCTGTCGACCGCGGCGCAGTCCGCGCAGCGGTTCACCGGGCAGAAGGTTCTGGTGACGGACCGATCGCGGTCCGAGGTCGCCGCCGCACGGGACGAGAACGGTCATTTCGTCGGTCCTCTGGCTCCCATGCTGAACTGGGCGCGGGACAACGACGTCGCTGTCGTGTCGGTGCACGAGCTGTTCCACGCCGGTGAGCCGATGCAGTTGCACGGCCCGTTCCGGCAGGAGCTGGCGAAGCGGCAGGGCCGTGGCTACGCGGCGGCCAGCGACATCACCCGGCTGGAACTGCTGAAGCGTTTCGGTGGGCTGTATCTGGACGGCGACGACGTACTGACGGAGGGGTATCAGGGGAGTCTCTGGCAGGGCCTCGACCGGTTGGGGTTCGCGGCGCAGCGGATGAAGGGCAACCCCACCAACTCGGCTCTCCTGGCCACCCGTGAGAACCCGATGGTGCAGCAGTACCTCGATCTGATTCAGGGTCAGTACCAGAAGACTCAGGACAGCATGCTGACACTCTCGGGGAACAGGACCTTCGAGGACACGGTCGGGGAGCTCAGCTGGCCGCGGATGAGGGTGCGGCGCAACTCGGTGATGGAGCGTACCGGGCCCGACGTGATGGAGCTGCTGGAGTACCCGGACCCGGACCCGGCACCGGACGATGCCGAGGTCGAGCAGGTGCACGTCGCCGGCATCACCGGTACGGAACTCGCGGGAGTGACCCCGGGTAACGATTTTAGCTGGGGCGGAAACGGTTCCGTCGTCTCTGCGAATTTCTCCGAGGCGGAGGCCGCGGACGCCCTGACCTCGGCGGCGGCCACGCTGGTGCGCAGCCTCTACAACCGCGACGGCGATCTCGACCTGACCGAGGTGGCGGTGGTCATGGCCCGGATGCCCGATCCGGACCGGGCGTGGGACGCCCTGTTCGAGGTCCTGCTGGAGATTCCGGAGGTGCGGGCGCGTCTGAGGACGGTGACCGATCTGCGGATGACGGCTGACGGTAAAGGGCTGGAACCGGAGGTGGCGCTGCCCCGCCGGGCCCGTGACCTGCTGGGGATGGAGGACGGGGCGGAGGGGCAGTGGGTCGGTGACAAGTTCCGGCAACCGGTCGACCCCAGCCCGATTCAGCAACTTTCGTCGCAGGCCCAGGCACTGATCGACCCCTCGACCTCGACGGCGACCCACGGAACGGGGGCGGTGGACGCCGAGGCGCAGGGGAAGTCCCGGCGGGTGACCGACGTCGCCACGGCCTTCGCCCGGTCGCAGGGTGCCCGCCCGAGGACGCTCGATGAGGTGAAGGAGGCCGTCGACGACTGGCTGATCCCGTTCGGCCCCAGGGCACGGCCGGATGCGACGCCGCAGCGGCGCGGCTCGGTTCCGGTGCAGGAGGACGAGGAGGTCCTGACCGACTGTGTGGCCCGGGCCATCTCGGTCGCCCGCGGTCTCGGGGCCGGGAGGCGGAGCCTGGACGACCGGGCGATGTCGCCGGTGCTGGGTGATCTCCTGGAGATTCTGGACGCGCCGGGATTCCGTCCGGTGGCTTCCAGGGAGAAGGCGGAGAAGGCACTGATGTCCGAGCCGGTGGGCTCGGTCGCCTTCGTGCACACCCAGGCGCCCAATCGTCCCAAACATGTTCTCCTGCTCTGGAGGACGACGGACGGCGTGTCATGGGTCGAGACCCAGCGAGCGCCGGGTGACCGGGTGTTCGAACCCACGGGCGAGGATCTGAGTGACGTGGGGCTCAGCATGGTGGTGGTGCGTCCCGGTAGTCTCCTCGCCGGGCGTCCCGACGTGCGGGCACCCTGGTACACCGAACACGGTGCGCTGGGTGACACGGCGATCGAGAGCGTCAGCCTGTTCAGCAGGCCGTCCCTGGCCCGCAACCAGGCCGAGCAGGTCGTCGAGGGTGTGGTTTTCGACACGGACCCGGGGCGCGACGCGAAGATCCGGGACGAGGTGCTGGATCGTCTGACCACGGCTCTGACCGGTGCCGACGCCGCCACGCTGATAGCCGAACCGGCGACGGACATCGACCGGTGGACCGATCTGCTGCACCAGGGTATGTGGTTCGAGGCGGAGGGGAAGACCATCTCGCTGCGACCGGTGCTCACCGCGTTCCGGCCGGTCGCTCCGGTCAAAGGTAGCGCGGCGCGGAAGTATCCGGTGTCCTTCGGGGGAATGACGGTCTCCAGAGGGCAGACCCGGGACACGACGACCCTGTGGGAGGCGGGCGAGAGCCTTCTGTTCTCCTTCCCCACCAGCGGGGTGGCCCACTCGCTGCTGGTACCGACGCCGGTACCGATGTTCACCACCTCGAGCGGGCACCGGGAGGGCTGGAAACGGCAGTTGATCGCCGGCCGCAAGGCGATCTCGCGGGGACTCCAGAGCTTCGACGCGGCCCTGGACATCCAGATGTTCGTGGACGGTTCACCGGCACCGCACACGAATCTGCTGGAAGGGGTGGTGCGGGTCCCGATGCCGGAGAGCTTCCTGGATCGTGCTGATCCGGAGCCGGGCGAGGAGCTGGCGGACCGTTCCTGGGACGAGTGGCGCGAGGTGCCGGGCGAGCAGGCCCGCGCGGTGAACGATTTCCACCTGGTGCTGAATGCCATCGACACGAAAGATCTCACCCGGGAGATGGAGTCGGCGCTTCGTGAGCTGGGGATGGAGCCGGAGGCGATCGCCGAGTACATGACCGAGGCCCTCGACACCGTGCTGGGTGAGCAGGCCCTCAAGAACCGCGCGACTCTGTTGCTGGCCGGTGGGCTGAACGGCGGCCGGGCCCGCGCGAGCCGCGGTGCCTTCCGGCACGATCTGGACGTCGTTCCCCGGGTGACCCTGAAGATCGAGAGGATCCGCTACGAGGCGACCTCGACCGCCGCGATCCGGGACGACCTCGGACCGGACGACAGCCAGCACGAGGAGCGCACTTTCGGCGGCCACTCGGCGCTCGGGCTGGGGGCCCAGGGTGGCAGTATCGCGCCGGACGTGTCGGAGACCAAGGGATACGCCCAGGGCATCGGGTCGTGGGGATGGTCCCGGTCGCACGGCATGGGCACGGGCTCGACGACGCTGCCGAAGCTCACGCTCACGCGCAACGGCGAGATGGCGCGCTACCGGGTGCGCGGGGTGCTCACAGTCGAGTTCCTCGGATCCCGAGGGAAGATCGAGCCCCGGACGGCGGACTTCGTCGCGGAGGTGCTGCTCCCGGCCGATGACCGGACGGCTTTCGAGGACGCTCTCCTGAACGTCCCGGAGGAGACGGCGGCCGGGGAGGCCGACTCTCCGTACCTGGGCCCGCCGGAGCCGGCCCCGATGGCCTCGGGCCGGGGAACCGGCCTGGGACAGGGGATCCGGCTGCCCGGGTCGGATCGGGTGCTTGCCCGGATCCACGAGATGGTCCGCGACAGCTACAGCACCGACCCCACGGCGTTCGCCCGCTGGCCGGCGGTGCATGCTCAGGTCGTGGCCCTGCGCCGCTGGGCACGGGTCACGCAGGACGTGACGAGGCGGGCCGAGTGGGCCCAGGTGACGAGTGAACTGGACCTGGTGTTCGGGACCTCCGCGCTGGAGTCCGACCTCGAGCACGTCCTCTCGGGAATCGTCTATCGCGCGGATCTGGGCAGCCGTCGTCTGGAGGTTCTGGTCGAGGCCGAGATGGGCCCCACGCGCCGGCACCGGGAGTACGACCTGACGGTGAACAACCGGGTGGTGAACGCGGCCTCGGTCTCCGGATCGCGTGACACGGTCTCCTCCTGGGACCTGGGCGTGAACGGCAGGGCGCGGTTCACCCTGGGCAAGGTCGTCTCGCTGGAGCTGGGCAAGATCACCTTCGGGGGCGGCCGCAGCACGAGCGAGAAGTTGTCGTTGTCGTTGTCGGGCAAGGGATACCGGCGGACCGAGACCGAGAGCACGGTCACCGAGCTGGACAAGCCGATCAGCTATCGGATCCGCGTGCGGTGGACCGATCTCCAGGGGCGTGAGGTTCCCGGGACTCTTCAGGACGACACGGTCGCCGGGCCGAATGTCGTGGCCAAGCTGGTGATCCCACCGGAGCACGCGCCCACCGCGTCGCAGCCTCCCGCGACGGACGTCGGCGGCCTGACCCGGGGCGGGCCCGAGCTGGCCCGTGACCTGGTTCGGGTGCCGCCGGGAGCACCGGGCATGTATGCGCGGATCATCAGCCTGGACCAGGTGATTCACGTGGCGGCGGGGGTGGTGGCCGGGCAGACCGGATCTCCGGACCCGTCGGTGATGTGGGACGTCCCGGACGGGGTGCGGCAGGCACTGCGGTCGAAGGAGGTGGAAAGTCGCCTGTCCGAATGGTTCTCGCGCGAGGGTGTGACGGTTCGCATCGACGACCGGTGGAGCCTGCGAATGAACATGGGCCTGAAACAGGCCGGGCACCTGAAGAAGCACGAGGAGGTGGAGCTGGAGCACTACGCCAGCGGGACGTCGCGCCTGGCCGACGGGTCCTCGTCGTCCCACCGTCTCGGGGCCTCGCTGTTGTTCGGCCCCCGGTTCAAACTCCGGCCGGACAGTGGCACGCAGCAGCACGGCGAACACCAGGACGACGAGGAGCACGGTCTGGAGGGCCGGGACCAGTTCAAGGCGCAGGTGCAGGTGCAGGGCGGGATGAAGTGGAGCAGTGAGGAGGACCGGCAGGCCGGTGCCTCGGACGTGACCCGGGCGACGTATTCGGGCGCTGTGCACTCCTTCCGCTCGGACCTGGTGGTGCGGATGGAGATGATCAGGGACGGCGCGGCAGTACCGGGCCCGGCCGTGTTCGTCTCGCTGGCGGGCGCCGTGGACTTCATGCTTCCCGAACGTCTGGCCAGTGGCATGGATCTGCCTCTGGGGGACAGTGACCAGACCCGGCTGAGCGACCGGCAGCGGTATCCCCGGGTGCCACGGACCTATCTGCACCCCAATCTGGGGGTCGCCTCGTCACACGCCGAAATGGTCGACGCGACAGCGGTTCTGCCGGCGGTGCGCAGGGCCCTGGACCGGATCGGCGCCCTGAGACGGGCCGACCTGAAGGGAGCGACGTCGGTCGACGACTTCCTCCGGGCGGCGTTCGGGCCGGAAGCGCTGTCGCGTCAGCATCTCGCCCTGCTCAACACCGGGATCACGGCGTGGATGCCGCTGAAGCGGAAACTCGGTGCCACCCGATACGTCGCGGTGTCGGTGTCGGCCGATCTGGAGCCGACCCGGGACGTGCGGCACCGGCCCGATGCGAAGCTGATGCTGCGCAGCCAGGGGCTCGGTGGAGAGACGAAGAAGGACAAGCGCACCCGGTCACTCGGCCTGAAGGCGTCCGCGCTCGGTCTTGCCTACAGTGCAAAGGGTTTCGGGGGCGCCCGGCTGGAGGGCGGCTGGGACTCGGTGACCGGGCAGCAGAACGTCTCGGCGACGGACGTCAAACGGATCTCCCGCACGACGATGCAGGACGGTTCCTACGAGTTCAACCACCGGGTCAGCTTCCAGGTCAGGGTCACCAGTTTCCTGGAACTGCCGCCGGGACTGAGCGACCTGCTCGATGTCTCCCGGGCCGCGGTGCTGAAGACGGACGCCGCCCACCCGGGCTGGGGTATGGAGTCGCTCGGCTTCGCCCTGCGGTCACTGCGCGAGGCTCCTGCGGTACGGGTACCCGGCCAGATGCGCCTGCTGGTACCGGAACACGTGACGAAGGAGGGCGAGAAGGGCGTCGCGGTGAACGGCCGGCGCATGGCCCAGGCCACGGACGTGCGGCTGGGTGATCTCGCACCCGACGTCCTGAGCGGCCGGCTGGCCGCGGCGATGCAGCAGGTGGATTTCGGCGCGGGCAGCCTGATCCAGGACCTGGCGCCGTTCGTGGTGCGCAGGCCGGACCGGTTGCAGGGCTATCTGGGCAACCTGCTGCTCTTCGGCCCGCCGCCGGGGACGGAGGCGGCGACGCCCTCCGGCATGCGCCTGGGCGAGAGCACCCGGTCGAACAACCTGCGTTCGCGTCTGGCGGATCTGGCGGCGTTCGGGGTGGTGATTCCGCACGCCGGTGGTGACATCCGGGTCGGCATGGTGATCACCAGGGCCGAGAAGCTGGCCGAGACCAGGCTCAAGGGGCGGGATTACGTCCAGGGCGACAGCTCCGCCGAGGTCGTGGCGATCAAGGGCAGGGGGAAGGAACTCGGCCTCAAACTGATCGGCGGACCGCAGACGGGATTCGGGATCGCCGAGTCCGAAGCGGGGCTGGGCAAGAACTGGGAGAACGAGGACGAGGCCGGGGCGGACTCCGGAAACATTCTGGAACGCAACGAGGAACTGTCCGAGACCTACCACTACTACGCCTTCGACGTGCGACTCGGGATCACCGGGCCGGCCCTGCCCGGGCAGCACCTGGTGTTCGACGTGTGGCAGGGGCTGATCGGGCGGATCGCCGACCGCAGGCTCACGGAGATCCTCGCCGATCCGGACCTGGACGTCCCTGCGGGCTTCTTCCCGGTGGCCGTGGCGCCGCAGCAGGCTGCTGCCGTTGAGGGGAATCCTGAGGACGACGAGACGACGCGTCCATCGGCCGAGAGTCCACGTTGGATAGATGATTTCGAGGAGACGAAAGAGAACGATGACCTGGAAGCCGGGGCGCTGGAACCCGGTCCGGCGACGCAGAACCTGCGGGTGAGCCTGGCACCCGACAGCCAGGGCCAGCAGCGGCTGGTGTTCGCCGAGGGCCGCGACGGTGAGGACGGGTCCGATTCCGATGACCGCTATTCGCCCTGGTCGTCCGACTCGGAATCCTCCGACTCGGACCCGGAGTGGTTCCGGCAGCCACGGGTGCCGGACGAGCTCGTCGCGCCCGGGCCGCGCACCGGGGAGCAAGGGGTGCGGTTCGCCGCTGACGAGGACGGGAGCCGGATCGTCTTCGGCCCGGAGTCCGGCGGATACGGTCTGGACGGGCAGGACGGGCAGGACGGGCAGGACGTCGAGACCGAACGGATGAACCGGATGTCCGGCGGCAGCCGTACCCTCGACGCCCTGATCGACCCGTCCGGATCGGTGGGAACTCAGGGGCGGGGACGCCACTCGGTTGCGAGACCGGTTCGGGAAAATACTGTTCCGGCGCAGACCGGGGCCGGGCCTGCGGGGCGGACCGCCCCTCTGGTGGAGCTCGCCCCCGGGCAGGAGGTGACGGGGATCGGCGGCGTGGACAGGCTGCACGAGCAGGTAGCCGTTCTCCTGGCATCCGGTGGCCTGTCCAGCGGCGAGGACCGGGCGAGGCAGGCGCAGGAGGGCGTCCAGGCCCTGATCACCGAGGACGCGCTGCGAGCGGCGCTGGCCGGGGACGGCGTGCTGACCGGAACCTTCCGGCAGCAGCGCCGGATGCTGGGCACCCGGGAGATCAGTCTTCGGATGACCGCGAGAACAGGTGCGCAACAGCCGGTTCCGCATCAGGCGCCGCCCGGCCGGACCCGGGTCGTGCAGGTCCGGTGGGAGATCGAGATCGGCGTGCGATGGTTGCTGTCCGCCGGTCCGGAGCCGGAAGGGATCTCCTCACCCGTCGACCGGAGGGCCACGGTCGTGGTGCCGGCCGGGGTGACGGTGCAGACCCCGGTCCCCGAGGCGGATCTGCGAAGTCGGCTGCTGGAACGGGTCCGGCCGGAGGCGGCGTCCTCCCGTGAGGTTCAGGTGTCACTGGGACCAGACGTTTTCGGGGTGCGCGAGCCGTCTCGTCCCCCGCGTGCGCTGGCCGGGCTGAAGCTGGCGGATGTGCCGACCGCGAAGGTGGGTTCGCTGCTGCGGGCGATGGACATGAAGGGCCCGGAGCCCGATCGGCCCCTGGACGTCGGCGCGCTGACGGACGACCCGAACCTGCATGCCGGGCCGGACCGGGAGGTGGCACCGGACGTGCTGTTCCTCGTCTGGTTCGGCGACCCGCTGGCGGCGGGGTCGAAGTACCTGGAGACGGCGACCAAGTCGGCGAAGGCGTTTCCCGGGCAGAAGGTTCTGGTGACGGACCGCTCCCGCCAGGAGGTGCAGGCGGCTGCGGACGGGCGGAGCGGGTTCCGTGGGCCGCTGGCGCCGATGCTGTCCTGGGCCGCACGGCAAGGGATCTCGGTGGTCGGCGTGCACGAGATCTTCCACGCCGACGACCCGATGACGTTGCAGGGACCGTTTCTTCAGGAGCTGGCCAAGCGTCAGGGGCGGGGTTATGCGGCGGCGAGTGACATCGTGCGGCTGGAACTGCTGAACCGGTTCGGTGGGCTGTATCTGGACGGCGACGACGAGCTGGAGTCCGGCTACCTGGCCAAGGGGCTGCCCGGACCCTGGTCCGAGCTCGGGACGGTCGGGTTCGCTCACTACCAGACCCCTTACGGCTACAACAATTCCGCCATGGTGGCGACCCGGGGCAACCAGGTAGTGCGGCAGTATCTGGGGCTGATCGACGGACGTTACGGTCAGGAACAGTCGTCCTTCGTCGCCATCACGATGTATGACGGCCGCGATGAGGTGCAAGCGTTCATGAACCGGTTTCCCAACGAGCGCGTCCGGCGCAACTCGGTGATGGGGCGTACCGGACCGGACCTCATGACGAAGCTGAAGAATCCTCTCAACGGGGACGAGATCTCCTTGGGCGGCCGCAGCAGGCTGCCTGTGATCAACTCGGTCGAGGGTGGTAACGACTTCAGCTGGGGCCAGGGACAGGGCACACCGCCGGCGCCCTACACCTGGGACGAGACGCCGGACGTCCTGACGTCGGTGGCGGCGACGCTGGTGCGCAGTCTGCACAACCGCCGGGGCGATCTGGACCTGACCGACGTGGCTCCGGCGATGGCCCGGCTTCCCGACCCGGAGACCGGCTGGAAGGTGGTGTTCGACGTCCTGCTGTCGTTGCCCGCCGTGCGGCAGCACCTGGTGACGGTGTCGGACCGTCGGCTGAGTTTCGACGGGCTGCCGCCCGAGGTGGTGCCGTTGCCCGCCCGGGTGCGCGAGGCCCTGGGGCTTGCGGAGGGGCCGGAGGGGGAGGACCCGCCCGGCACGTACCTCGGCGACAAGCTGCGGCGGCCGGTGAACCTGCCGCGTGACGAGCAGAGCACGCAGGAGGTGCAGCCGGCGGACGAGCGGGACGCGGATGAAGAGCCGGGCACGGACAAGGAGCCGGGCACGGACGAGGAACCGGGCACGGACGAGGAACCGGGCACGGACGGTGAGCAGGCGCCGGACGGTGAGCAGGCGCCGGACAATGAGCAGGCGCCTGACGCGGACGCTGCCGAGGAAACGGACGCTGCCGAGGAAACGGACGCTGCCGAGGAAACGGACGCTGCCGAGGAAACGGACGCTGCCGAGGAAACGGATGATGCCGCAGCCGCGGAGCGGGTCCTGGCGACCGACGACCGCACGCACGAGCGTGATCCGGCCCAGTTCACCGACTGGGAGCTGCCCCGCCCCGGCGACCTGGAGCTGATCGCGGCCCTGCGCGACCCGGACTCCCCGCAGCACCGCCCGCAGTACGTGGGGCTCGATGACGTGCAGCTCTGGGCCCTGGTGTCGGCGCGGCTGCGCGGCGAGGCACGGCAGGCGCGGGCGGTGCAGGACGTGCGCGACCGTGTGCGCGGCCTGAACACGCGCCTCAGAACCGAGTACCCGGTGGACGACGAGGCCGTGATGGACGCCATCATCGAGCGGGCGGTCGGTATCCTGCGCGAGCGCCCGATCGTGCGGAACATCAATCCCGGCCTGACAGTTCGGGGGGACGACGGAACGTTCACCACCCTGATCCAGACCCTGGCCGGCCAGGAACGGTTCGCGACGTTCTGGGAGCACCTCGGTGGCGCGGCCGCGGACGAGGGCGTGACCAACCGGGGCCGGATCGAGGCCGGGATGGGCTATCTCGGGAACATGCGCACCGAGCAGAGGCCGACCCGCAGGGGCGTTCCGGAGACCCGCTACTGGGCTGTGGAATCCACCCGCATGCCGATGTACGGATCACTCGCGGCCACCGGAATCACCAATGGTGCCGCCAGTTACGGCACCACGGTGCTGTATCTGAACGATGACGTGCGGGCTCGCACCACCTACACCGCGAACGACAGCTTCCGGGCGCCGGAGACGTACACCGACCAGGACCATCTGCACGTGCTGCTCAGCTCGGGCACCGACGCGGCGGTGCGCCGGGTGCTGTCGGAGGCGTCCGGCCACCAGTACGACCGGCAGATGGCGGCCGAGGCCCGGCGCGGCGGGATCGTCAGCCAGGGAGGGTATTTCGAGGCACAGATCCACGGCGGGGTGAGCTGGACCGACGTCACCCGGATCGTGGTGGGCTGGGGGCTGGACGAGAGCGCCCCGGCCCGCTCGATCAGCCGGGCGCAGGCCCAGGAACTGAGTCTTGAGCTCCGGAGGCTGCTCGACGCCCAGGGCCTGGACATCCCGGTCGACCTGGCGCCGCCTCCCCGTCAGGAATCGGTGACCCAGGTCGAGCAGAACCGGGCGATGGGCATCTGGTTCGACGCCGACACCACGGACTGGGAGCCGGTGCTGGAGACGATCGAACGGCTCGCGGTGCCAGGTCTCTTCCGGGTCGTGCCCAGCCAGGACGCGATGCTCGCGCTGGCCGAGGACGTCGGCGTCACGGGCACCGATCCCTCGGAGGTGCTGGAGGAGCTGTGGCATCACGTGGCCGCCGTGCTGGTGCACACGCCGCATCCGAGCCGGGCGGATCTGCGGGCCGCCGTGACCGGGGAGCCGGCGCAGGTGACCGCGGACCCGGTTCTCGCGGGACTCGACGAGGTCACCCAGAATCGGCAGGAAACGGAGCAATTCGCCGGACGACGTCAGGAGTGGATGCAGGACCGGGCCCGGCGGGCGCGGGAGATCCTGGACGCCCTGCCCCCGGAACGCCGTTCAGAGCTGCATGATGTCGCCGCGACGATCGTGGGAAGAGCTTCCGGGCATCATCTTTCGCTGAGAACGTCCAGCGATCCGGGTGCCGGGCTGCTGCGTGACGCTCTGGTGCCGATGGCAGCGGTGCTGCTGCACGAGGTGGCCGGCGCCGGCGGCCCGGTTACACGGCAGGCCGTCGAGACGGTCGAGAGCGACGTGCGCGCCGTGGTGGAATCGCTCGGGCTACATCGGGAAGGACTTCCGGGAGGCAGACCACAGTCGCCCGGCGGGCCGCCGAAAGACGTCGTGATCTCCGACGCGGTAGCGGGTTTCGGCCAGGAGCGGAACGGGGCCCGGTCGCTCGTCCACATCGCCCCGGTGCCCGAACCGGCCGTCCGCCGGCTGCGGGAACAGGTCATCGCGCAGCTCACCGGTGACGGCCCGGAAGATCCCGGTCTGCGTGCCGCCGTCGAGCAGGGCCTGACGGCCCGGCTGCTGAGCACCGGGTGGGAGGCGCTGCTCTCGTCGTCCGGTTTCGCCCTGCCGATCCGGTACGGCGGCCGCGACTACCCGGTCGTGCTGCGGATGCGGATCTCCTCGCCGCGGCTGGAGAACACCGGGCTGGAACCGCTGGCGGACGGACCGCCGGTCTCCGAGCAACGCTGGACCTTCAGCCAGCCCGAGATCGGCGGCACGGAACGGATCTCGAACCGCCGGTCGGCGAGCGGTCAGCTCTCGTTCAGCATCCCCGTGGGATGGCACTCGCTGCGGGGTATCACCGTCACCCCGCAGCTGAGTGCCACGGTGAACCGGGTGACCACCCAGGTGGACACCGGCGTGAGCATCCAGAGCTACTCGATCCTGCGCAGCCGGGAGAGGTCCTGGGTCTACTCCTACGACATGCAGTGGGAGATGCAGCGACTGGACCACGGCCTGGCCGACCTGGTCACCGGGAACCCGCTGCCCGACCGCTGGAACCGGCTGGAGCCGGGAGCCGACCGGCTGCACGTCTGGGTGCCGGAGCACCTGGCCGCTCCCGGATCGGCGCTCACCACGGCCGCCCACCTTCCCGCACCGGAGACTCTGCGGGTGGCGCCCCTGGTGGAGGCCGAGAACTTCCCCGCCGCCGATCGTCTGCTGCGCGACGTCATCACGTCGTTCGACCTGACGTCGGAAGACCTCTCCGGCACGTCCTGGGAGAACGTGCGGGCCTTCCTCGACGAGGGGACCCTGCGGGCCAATCTGCCCCTCATGCTCTGGGGCAGCAGCGTCTCCAGCGCCACGCTCACCGACTCGGCCGGGACGGTCGTCGGGCACCTGCGGATGCGGGCCACCCTGGGGGAACTGACCCCGGCCGGACCCGTCGTGGGCAACGGGATCCTGGAGTCGTACGTCGTGCGGGCCCTGCGCCATCAGCAGGTCACGAGCACGGACAACGCCCAGGGGATCAACCTGGCCGCGACGTTCGACATCGCCGACGACCCGGACGAGCCGGGCTGGCAGATGACGTTCGGTGCGGGAACCGGCCGGCGACACACCCACAGTCTCTCCTCCGGCGGCACCGCCCGGGTGGTGCGCTCGCTGCGGGCGGCGATGGGGCTGCCGCGTGCCTCGACCGGGGTCAGCTTCACGATGGAGCTGGTGCGGCCCGAGGGATCGCCGACGGTCCCGGCCGGGAACTCGGCGCTGAACACGTCGACCTATCCGGTGACGCTGCTGACGGGCAGCCGCGAGCACCTGGAGGGGGAGGGCGGCAGCCGGTTCCTGCCCCCGGAGATCCTGCATCTGCGGAGCCTGGGCATGTCCACCACGCCGCTGCTGGTGGACGGGACCGGCGCGCTCTTCGACCAGGTCGAGAACCTGCTGCGCGCAAGGGGTTTCCTGCCCCCGGCGGAGACTGGGCCGAGCCGTTCGGTGACCGGGGTCGCGGCCGTACGCAACCTGATCGGCCCGGACTCGCTGGCCGCCGCACGGCTGCACAACCAGCGGGCGCTCGACCAGGCCCGCTCGCGGGCCGCGCTGCGCACGGCGCTGGACGACGCGACGTCGGGCGGCAGCCGCGTGGTGTTCCAGGTGCCCGGCGTGTTCGGCGTGCACCGGATCACGCTCGACCTGCGGGTGCGGCGCGACCACGACACCACCGATCCGGCGAGGGTGGTGCGGCACACCAGGTCACTGCCGAAGACCCAGACGCTGAACTTCGTCGGCTCCAGTCTTCCCGGGGAGGAGAGCTTCTCGACCAGCCCGCTGAACGGGACCGGCAGCTTCGGGGTGACGCCGGCCTCCAGCGTGTCGGCGCAGGTCCTCGAATACTCATACGGGCGCACCGAGACCCGGTCCTCGACGCTGGGCAGCGGGCACGAGTACTACCTGCTCGGGCCCACCTCGCAGGGCACGGACGTGTTCACCGTGCCGGTCGTCTACGAGATGAGCCTGACCGGGAACTCCGGTGAGGTCGAGGTTCTCGATCCGGTGACCGGAACGATCACCCTGGCCGTCCCCCGTTTCCGCACGCTGGCAGCACCGTCCACGCAGGGCCCGGGCACGCCCGCCGTACCCCGCGCGGTCACCCCGGCGGACGACGCCGCCCTGGGGACGCTGTCCGCCCACCAGGCCGATGTGACACCGGGCCCGGGGGTCGAGGCCTCCGGCTCGGACGCGTCGCTGCCGGAGCTGGCCGCCCTGGACAGCCCGTCGGTGGGCATCCCGTTGCTCGCCGCACCGGCCTCGGAGGGGTCGCGGAGCGAGGAATCGTTCGATCCGGTGGACCTGGTCGACGGGACGGGGACCGGCGACAGTTCCGTGGAACTGCCTGCGGAACCGGATGATTCGGTCACCTCGGACGGCCCGGACGTCCTCGTGCTGCCGGAGACGGCTCTCGTCGACCGGATCGAGGGGGCGGGTGAGCTCCAGGCGATGGTGCAGGAGATGCTGCGGGGCGTTGCGGCGGATGCCCCGGCCGTTACTACAGACACCGAGCCCGAGGCCCCCTACGTCGCCCTGGCCGACGCGCCGACGACCGGTCTGCTGTCCTGGGCCGGGGCGCTGGGCAGCGGCCTCGTGGACGCCGGCCGAGGAGCCTGGCACAGCGCGGTCGGGCCCGATCTGACCAGCCCGGAATCATTCGGGCAGGAAGTGCTGCACACCGCGCTGTCGACCGAGTTCCTGCACGGCAACCTGCTGCGGATGCTGCGCGACCGGTACGTCGTCGAGGGGGTGGCCACGGCCGGCTGGGCCGCCGGCACCGATGTCCAGATCGAGATTCAGGCCTACATGAGTGATGTTCGGGCTCTGCCGAGACCACCTCAACTGGACGGCGAGCGCTGGCTCCAGTCGACCTCGTCGTCCACCCGCACCACCGCCACCAGCCACGGTGTGCGCTCGGGGGTGGCAGGTTCGGGCGAGCTGAACTCGGCTGTTTCGCTGACCGGCGGCTACACGGGTGGGCGGAGCGAGCAGCAGTCGGAGTCGTCCACGGACGGAACCAGCGTGATGCGGGTGACCGTCGAGGACGACGTGGAGGCACACCGTTTCGTCGGCTCGCTCACCTACGTGGTGACGATCCGCTCCGGTACGAACAACGCGGCTCTGCCGCAGTGGCTGGGAGAGAGGGTGTTACGCCGGGCCGTCGAGCTGCCGGAGGCCATCGAGTTCTACCTGGTCGATCACGACCTGCACAACTATCTCGAGTACGCGGACCTGGCCACGCCGACGAAACCGGCCTCCACGCAACGGGATCAGCGACTGCCGCCGTGGTATGTCGAGAGCCGGGGGACTCTCGGCTACGGGGCGGTCACCGAAGTGCACCTGGCCGGTGGCCGCAGCGCCTTCGAGTCGCGGATCGTGGAACAGGTGGAGGGGGTGGCCCCGGGCAGCCTCACGCCCGGCAGCGGGACCTACGTGCCGGGTCTGCTGACCCGGATCAACGAGTACGCCTCGTCGCTCGGGCTGCGCACCCTGGTGAATCCGGGGCCGGACGGTGCGGTCCGGTTCCACTTCGTGCACCGGTCGTGGTGGGGGCCGCAGCTGGTGACGGTCGTGCTGCGGGCCCGGGTCTCCGACCCGGACCGGCTGGACGAGGTGCGCGGGCGCCGGGTCGAGGTCGGTGGCCTGGACAAGGTGGACTCGCACATCACCGGTGACGGGACGTCGCTGGGATCGCCGGGTGTCACACGGATCGGCGAGAGCAGTTCCAGGACGCACGAACTCGGGTTGCGCCTGACCGGAGAGGGAGGCGGCGCGTCGTGGACGCCCTCGGTGGGCGTGAGCAGCCGGAGCGACATCAGCCGGGCCCGCACGTCCAACCGTGAGAACCGCACCTGGCAGCGGAGTCTCCACGACTCCGGCGAGTACGTCGTGCGGCACGACTACGAGGTCGAGGTGGAGTCGCAGCCGTTGCAGCAGGCGCTGCTGACGGTGCTGGCCCGGATGGCGGTCGACGCCGTGGTGCGGCGGGTGCCGGTGCCGGTCCTGCTGGCCGGCCTGGCCCTGCTCAACCTGGTGAACACGATGCAGAACGCCGTGCGGGTGAATCTGCCCCGGGTGGGCGCCCCTCCCCGGACCCGGCAGATCGGCACGGTGCAGGCCGACGTGGTGCTGCGGCTCGGGAACCAGGAGGCCGGAAGCGAACCGGCGACCGATGACATCGAAAACCCCCGGCAGTTCCGGGCCTTCGTGAGCCCGGAGGACCCGGCGCGCAGCCTGGACGGCCCGGCCGATCACGAGCACGCGATCACCCTGGACGATCTTCCCGGGCCGGTCGCGAGCGCGCTGACGCAGGGGGAGTGGAGGCCGCTGAGGCCGGTGCAGGTGTACCGCCTCGAAGGAGTCGCCGAGATCCGGGAGGCCCTGGAGGAGGTGGGGCTCCCGGACGACTCGCTGCCGGCCACCAGCGATGCGGACGAGAGCATGTTCGTGCGGCTGAACCGGTTCATCGACGCCGGGACGATGGCGATCGGCCCGTTCGGCGAGGCGGTCCTGTCCGGCCGCGAGACTCCGGGCACGACCATGCGGATGACCTTCTACGGCGCCCAGGTCGAGCAGAGTGCTGCCAACATGGCCGTGGACGGCATCGAGGTGAACAACGACGGCCGTTTCGAGCAGCAGACCGGCCAGACCGGGGTCAGCATCGGGTTCTCGCCCGCCATGGCCATGTCGGGGCATCTGAGCGGCGGCCTGTCGGTGCCGGTGGGTGGCGTGTCCGTGACCACCGGCGACCGGGTGACGGACAACAGTCATCGTCGCGAGTTGCTGCGCTTCGGAACCAGTTTCGTCGGCAAGGCCGGTGGCTTGATGAGCCACCGGGTGCGGGCCGTCGCGGTGCTGGAGATCCGGGGTCCCGGGGGCACGCGCTGGGTGGTGAGCCCGGTGCTGATGCGGGCCACCGAGGATCCGTCGGTCCCCGTGCCGGAGGCGGGCCTGAATCCGCCGCCGGTGAAGTCCCCGGTGGAGTCCCCGGAGAAGTCCCCGGAGGGCGACGGGGACAACGGGGGGACGCCCGTGGTCCCGGTGGCGGGCGGCTCACCCTCGCGTCCGGCGGTGGATCCGGATGACGACGAGATGCCGGATCTGATCTCGGATTCCGAGGAGGAGGAAGCACCTCTGTCGACGATTCCTGAGTCGGACGAGGAGTCGGACGAGGAGTCCGACAGCGACTCGGACGATTGGTCGAACGAGGGGTCGGACGATGGCTCGGATCGGGAGTCGGACCAGGAGTCGGGCGAGAGGTCGGACGTCGGCTCGGACGAGGGATCGGACGAGGGGTCGGACGATGGCTCGGATCAGGAGTCGGACCAGGAGTCGGGCGAGAGGTCGGACGTCGGCTCGGACGAGGGATCGGAGGAGGGATCGGACGAGGGGTCGGACGATGGCTCGGACCAGGAGTCGGACCAGGAGTCGGGTGGGGAGTTCGACGGGGATCCGGGTGAGGAGCCCGGCGCCGGGCCGTTCACGGTTTCCGGGGCGGATCCGGTGGACGGCGCCGGGCGCGAGCGGGCCGTCGTCGTCCCTGAAAGCTCTGTACAGCAACGTGATCCGGATGATCCGTGGCAGTGGTCACGCCGTACCCCGGCGGACCGGCAGCGCCTGCTGGAACTGCGCGATCCACGGTCGGCGGCCTATCGTCCGGGCTGGGAGTCGCTCACCTCCTCGCAGGCCTGGGCGCTGGAGTCGGGGCGCCGGCGCGGTGCTGCCCGGGCGGGCCGGATGCGGCAGGCCGCGATCGACCGCATCGCTCAGCTCAACCGCGAGCACGGCACGACCTACCCGCCGGAGGCGGCGGCCGGGATCGTCGACCGGGCACACGATCTGGTGCGGTCCTGGGGCGTGGGCCAGGTCCATCCGGTCACGCCGGCGGATCCCGACCCGGCCGGGCGTCTGCTGCGCGGGGATGTCTTCCCGACCGCATGGCAGCAGGAGGACCCTGCGCAGGCGGTGCGACGCGCGCCCGCGGAACTCGGGATGGGTTACGGTGACGTGCTTTTCCGGCCGGATCCGGAGCAGGAGACGTACCTGGCGAGTGAGCGGGCCGGGATGCCCTCCTATGCGGCGCTGATGCCGGGGAGAAATCCGGGCGGGATGCCCGGCGGCCCGGGGATCGTTCTGCGGTTCGGCGAAACGGCCCTGCGGCGCTCGACCTTCACGCCGCTGCCCAGTCATGAATCGCTTGACGGATACACCGATCACGACGATCTGCACAGCCTGATCGCGCTCGGCGACCCGGTTCAGGTGCGCCGGCTGCTCGCTGAGGCAACGGGTTTCGAGTACGACCCCGCGCCTCCGGGCGAGCTGGGAACCTTCTTCGAGGCCCAGGTGCACGGGCCACTGGGCTGGTCCGACGTGCGGGAGGTCGTGGTCACCTGGGGGGCCGGCCTGGGGGAGCGCCGGGCGCTGCGGATCCGGCGTGATCTGGAGCGGTTCGCCGCCAGCCGGGGTCATTCTCTCACCGTGCGGGTCGAGCGGGCCGAAACAGCCCATCCACAGTGGGATCTGGGGAACACCCGGCCGGGGTCCTGGAACCCGGTCCCGGTGCGCTGGCAGGGCGAGACCAGGAACGTCATCGCCTGGGTGGACGAGGAGGGGCAGCTGGCGATCGTCGACGTGGCCCGGCCGGAGGTGCGGGAAGGGCTGCTGGCCGCGCTCGACGAGATCGGGCCGGACCTGGACGGTTCACTGCTGCTGGCCTCGCACGTCGACGCCGGGCTGGCGGCGGCCCTGTCGACGATGTCCGGCGCCTCGTTCCGGTTCAGCGACGGGGAGGTGGGTTTCGGTGAGCCCGGCGAGGAGGCGGTCCTTTTCGAGGTGGCTCCAGGCAGCGGATGGTCGGTGGCCCGGTCGCTGGAGGCCGACGCCGTGGTCGGTCCGTTGCACGAGGACGACGTGCGGGAGGGCATTTTCGCCCTGCGCGAGGGTCGCCCGGCGAGTGCGGTGCAGATCGAGGCCGTGCGGCTGGTGGTGGCGGCGCTGGCCGCGCGGGTGAGCGGTCCGGCCGGCCGTCCCGCGGGGCAGGAGGACCTGCTCAACGACCTGACCCGGGTGATGCGCGCGGTGCGGGCCCAGAGCATGACGGACGAGCAGGTGCGTGCGGTGTTCGACGACGCGAACCGGATCGTGCACCGCAGGCACACCCCGTGGCCGTGACTCAGCGCCTCACCTGGTACCGCAGTGCCACCGCGCCCGAGTCGTACTCCAGCCGGTCGACCAGCCGGAGGTCGACGTACCGGGTCAGGCCGGCGAACGGGGTGGGGCCGTGCCCGGCGATCCGGGGATGCACGACGAACTCGTACTCGTCGATCAGCCCCATCCCGGCCAGGGCGGTCGGCAGTTGCACGCCGCCGGTGTACAGGCCCTCGCCGGGCTGCCGCTTGAGCTCTTCCACGAAGGTGCGCAGGTCGCCGCGCACCAGCTCGGCGTTCCAGTCGACCTGCTCCAGGGTGCTGGACACCACGTACTTGCGGGCGGAGTCGATGGTGCGGGCGAACGGCTCGGTCCACTCCGGCATCGAGCCCGGCGCGAGCGGCAGCCGCCAGGCGGACTCCATCATCTGGTAGGTCACCCGGCCGAACAGCAGCGCGTCGGCCCGGGCCAGGATCTCGGTGGCGTGCCGGTGCAGTTCCTCGTCCGGCACGCCGGCCCGGTGGTCGCAGCAGCCGTCCAGCGTGACGTTGATGGAGTACCGCAGTGGTCGCATTGCGTGAGGATATCGAGACGGCGGCCGGGTGGGCCGAGGTTCTCGTCGTCCCTCAAGACTCTGCGGTGTGGGTGACCGCCTCCAGATTGATGCCGTGCGGATCCACCACGAAACCGCCGTAGTAGGCCGGGTGGTAGGCGGGATGGTCGCCGGGCGCGTGCAGGCTGGTGGCGCCGTGGGCGAGGGCGGTGCGGTGAAACAGGCGCACCTGCTCGCGGCTGTCCACGGTGAAGGCCAGATGCATGTTGCTGCCCACGGTCCCGTCGGCGATCAGCCAGAAGTACGGCTTGTGGGGCCAGCCGAACCCGTGCATGGCGGGCAGTTCGTCCGAGGCCGGCACGGTCATCATCGTGACGATGCCGATGACGGCCAGCACCGGTTCGTAGAAGGCCACGGCGGCGGGAAGATCGGGGACGGCGATGTTCAGGTGGTCGATGCGCGAGCCGGTGAAGTCGGGCTGTGTCGTGGTCATGCCCGCAGGCTGACAGGGGTGAAGGACGCCGGGTGTCCGCGATCTGCGGCAGCATCGGTGCGCATGGCCACCACTTCCGCGCGGGCGCTCCGGTTGCTGTCGTTGTTGCAGTCCCGCCGGGAGTGGCCGGGGCCGGTGCTGGCCGGGCGCCTCGGCGTCAGCACCCGCACGCTGCGCCGTGACGTGGAGTCGCTGCGGGAGCTCGGCTATCCGGTGCGCACGGCGATGGGGCCGGAGGGCGGCTACCGGCTGGCGCCCGGATCGAGCCTGCCACCAATGCTTTTCGACGACGAACAGGCGGTCGCCGTGGCCCTGGCGCTCCAGACCGTTCCGGTCACGGTGTCGGGCGTGGACGAGGGCGCGGCCCGGGCGCTGGCCACCCTGACCCAGGTGATGCCCGCCCGGCTGCGGGCCGAGGTGGACTCCGTGCGGCTGACGGCGGTGCGCAACTACTGGGACTTCGCCGGGCCGCCCATCGACCCGGACGTGCTGCGGGCCGTGGGGTCGGCGGTGCACCGGGCGCAGGTGCTGCGGTTCGACCACCTGCGCGCCGACGGCACCTGCCCGGGCCCGCGGGAGCCCGGGTTCATGCCACCCCGGCAGGTGGAGCCGCACCACCTCGTGCTCTGGGCCGGGCGCTGGTACCTGCTGGCCTACGACCTGTCCTTGCCCCCGGGCGGGGAGTGGGCGGTGTACCGGGTGGACCGGATCCGCGCCGCCGCGGCCACCGGCCGGTGCTTCGCCCGCCGTCCGCTGCCCGACCCGGACGTCGGGCACTACGTGATGACGCGCCACGACCGCGGGGACACGCCGGCGCCCTGGCAGTGCCTCGGCACGGTGGTGATGGAACTGCCGGCCGACGTGGTGGCACGCTGGGCGCCGGGCGGCTCGGTGGTGGAACGGCTGGGCCCGCAGCGCACCCGGTTCACGGTGGGGGCCTGGTCGTGGGTGGGTGTCGCGGGCATCCTGGCCACCTTCGGCGCGGCGTTCACCGTGGAGGGTCCCGTCGAGCTGCGGGACGCCTGCCGGGAGATCGGGCGGCGTCTGGACCGGGCCTGATCTGCTGCCCGGCGAGCATCCGGACGATCCTCCGGTTTTGCGTCTAAGCTGGTGCCGTTCATGCCGGTCGGGCCCGGCCGGTGACCGGGCCCGTGTCTGCGATGAAAGAAGGCATCTTTCATGGATCTCGGGATCCACTACTTCACGTTCACCCACCCCGAGTGGGAGACGACCCTGACCGACCGCTTCACCGAGACGGCGCAGATCGCCGACGAGGGCGGGGTGAACCTGCTGACGGTGATGGACCACTGGTTCCAGATGCTCCACGCCGGCGGCCCGTTCGAGCCGATGCTGGAGGGCTACACGTCGCTGGGCTACCTGGCCGGCGTCACCAAGAACGTCCGGCTCAGCCTGCTGGTCACCGGCGTCACCTACCGCCACCCCGGCCTGCTGGCCAAGACGGTGACGACGCTGGACGTGCTCTCCCGCGGCCGGGCGATGCTGGGCATCGGCGCGGCCTGGTACGACCGTGAGCACGCCGGTCTGGGCGTGCCCTTCCCGCCGACCGCCGAGCGGTTCGAGCGGCTGGAGGAGACTCTCCAGATCTGCCGGCAGATGTGGTCGGACAACGACGGCGCCTTCCACGGCAAGCACTATCAGCTGGAGGAGACGATCTGCCTGCCGCAGCCGCCGCGCGGCACCATCCCGGTGATGATCGGTGGCGGCGGCGAGAAGAAGACGCTGCGCATGGTGGCCGAGTACGGGCAGGCCTGCAATCTGTTCGGCGGCCCCGACGACGAGTCGCTGGCCGGGGTGAAGCACAAGCTCGGCGTGCTGCGTGAGCACTGCGAGCGGCTGGGCACCGACTACGACGCGATCGAGAAGACGATGGCCTACCAGGGGGACGCCCTGGGAGACGTCGACGCGTTCCTCACCCAGATGGGGCGGTACAAGGAACTGGGCATCGACCTGGTCACCCTGATGCCGACGCCCTACCAGAACCCGGTCCCGTGGGCTACCGGCCTGGTGGAGCAGGTCGTGCCGCGGCTGAACGAGGTCTGAGCAGGACGGGAGGCCCCCGCACTCCTGGAGTGCGGGGGCTTTTCGAGATCGCGGGCCTCAGACCAGCGCCGCCACCTGCCGGTCCAGGTGCGCCGCGTACCCGGCGATCTGCCCGGCGACGTCGGTGGCGTGGAAGACGTCGTAGATGCCGGAAGTTAAGTCACGCCTCGAAGACGAGCCTCGGACGGCGCCGGCTGGCCTCTTCGGCCTCCCGGGCAAAACGAGCGGCTGTCTGAAGATGCTCGGCCAGTTCCAGAGCCTGCACGGCGTTCATCTCGAAGCTCTCCCCGAGCGTGATCCGGGGCGGGCTGGGCCGTATGACGACAGGGTCGGCAAGAAGATCGAAGTCGGTGCGCTGAGCGACCCGGACCCTGACCACAGTTCCCACGACCCTCACGGCACCGATCATCCGCTCATGGTCTATGGCTTCCTCGTCCACGACGGACGTCTTGAACCAGCGGCCACCTTCCCCATGTTCCACTTCCCGCATCTCTGCCCCCGTAACTGCATGTTCGCGACCGTTCGGGTATCTACGGTGACAGCGTGGCCGTTGTTGATGCGACTTGCGGTTTTGCAGGGTTGCTACGTCACACTGGCGCCTGGCCTAAGGGGACAAAGGGGGCACGGGGCGATGGCAAGGATGAATCATGTGGTCTCGTCGACACTGGCTCAGCGTCGGCTCGCGGTACAGCTGCGAGCCGTTCGCGTGGAAGCCGGACGCAGCCAGGAGGACGCGGCGGTCGCGCTCGACTGCGACGTCACGAAGATTTACCGCATCGAGTCCGGGCGCACGGCGGCCAAGCCTGCTGATGTCCAGGCCCTCGGGTTCACCTACGAACTTGACCGCAAGCGCATCGATCACCTGGTCGCTCTGGCTCGGGGTGCGAAAACGCGCGGCTGGGCTGACCAATACCTCGATATGATCCCCGACGGTCTCTCGATGCTCGCCGATCTGGAGGCCTACGCGACATCAATCCTCGACTACAGCGTCGAGAAGGTCCCGGGGTTGCTCCAGACCGAGGAGTACGCGCGCCACGTCATCGACCTGGCCGATGAGATCCCGGCCGATCGACGAGAAGGGCTGCTCAAGTTCAGGCTCGAACGAAAGCAACGGGTTCTTTCCCGAAAGCCTCTCCCTCGTTTGCAGTTCACGCTTCATGAGGCTGCTCTTCACGTCGAGGTTGGGTCACGCAAGGTGCTGGTTGATCAGCTGGCCCATCTGCGTGAACTCGTTGGGAGCGGTCTGGTCGAGATCAATGTCTGGCCGTTCACCGCCGGGCTTCATCGTTGGATGTCCGGCGCTTTCATCGTGCTGGGTTTCGAGGGCGGACCCCAGGGAGACCCAAGTCTCGTCTATGTCGAGAATCAGATCGAGGCGCGTTATGTTGAGTCCCAACAGCAGGTTTCGCGTTTCGTCGAGAAGTTCGGCGATATGTGGGCCCGGTCCGTCCCCATCAAGGAGTTCAAGCCATGACGCTCATCCGCGACCCGGCAGATTGGGTGAAGGCCAGCGCGAGCGGACCTGACAACGCCTGTGTAGAGATGCGCCGACAGGGGGCTGCTGTCGAGATCAGAGACACCAAGAGCCATGGTGTTGGTCCGGTACTGCGGTCCCGGCCAGCAGCGTTCGAGGCATGGCTGGCAGGCGCCAAGCTGGGTGAGCTCGACTGCCTGATCTGACGCCCTCATGCGCCCCGCATAGCCGGCGTGCGCAAGTGCGCGGCGTGAATGGGTGCCCGGACTTTGTTCACCCAGCCGTGAGCGCCGAACTCCCGCTCGAGCGCCCTCCATGTCTCGTGGCAGCACCTTTCGCCATGGCCATCGCCAGGGCCAGCCGCCGCACGGCCTCGTCGACGCGGCTGTCTCGCAGGTTGCCGAAACCCAGTACCAGACCCGGGTCCTCGCGGCGCCGGATGCGGTAGCGGGCGGCGTCGACCAGGCCCAGGCCGAGTCCGGCGCCGTGCCGCACCACCTCGCCGGTCCGGGTGCCGGGCGGCAGACTCACGGGCAGGTGCAGGCCGGCCGCCAGGCCGGTGACCCGCACGCCGGGCAGCTGCTGGGCCAGGGCAGCGACGAGGCGCTCGCGGCGGCGCCGGTAGCGCAGGCGCTGCGCGCGCAGGTGCTGGTCGTACCAGCCCTGGTCGATCAGCACCGCCAGGGCCTCGGCGGTCAGCGGCGAAGGGCTGATGATCCGGTCCAGGTCGAGGCCGAGCAGGCTCATGATCAGGTGCTGCGGCATGACGATCCAGCCCAGCTCGATGGCGGGGGACAGGGCCTTGGACAGCGAGCCGAGCAGGATCACCCGGTCCGGGGCCATGCCTTGCAGGCTGGCGACAGGGGTTCCGTCGTAACGGAAGTCGGCGTCGTAGTCGTCCTCGATGATCAGTCCGCCGGTGCGCCGCGCCCAGTCGGTCAGCTCCAGGCGCCGGGCGGCGGACAGGGCCACGCCGGCCGGGAACTGGTGCGCCGGGGTGACCAGCACCAGCCGCACGTCGCGGTGCCGGTGCAGCCGCTCCACCACGATGCCCTGGTCGTCGACCGGAACCGGCACCGGGCTCAGGCCGCCGCGCCGGGCGACGGCCCGCAGCCCGGGCCAGGACGGGTCCTCCACCGCGATCCGGGTGTGGCCCAGGCGCACCAGAAGTGCTGTCAGCCAGCCCATCCCGGCGGCCGAGCCGGTGGTCAGACTGAGCTGGGTGGGGTCTTCCTGCACCTGCCGGGTGCGGCGCAGATGGTCGGTCAGGATGCCGCGGGCGGCCGTGGTGGCCACCAGGGCCCGCCCGGCCAGCAGGTCGTTCGGCAGCCCGAGCACGGCCCGCCGGTAGGCCTCGGCCCAGCGGGAGCGAGGGAAGGAGGCCAGATCGGGGACGCCGGGGGTGAGGTCGAACTCCGGGCGCGGCTGGGGTTTTCGCAGGCGCTCGGCGGACGGTGCGGCGGGGGTGGCGGTGGCCCGCACCCGGGTGGCCGAGCCGGTGGTGGCGCTCAGGTAGCCCTCGGCCACCAGCTGCCCGTAGGCCTCCGTGACCACCCAGCGGGAGCAGCCGATCTCAGCGGCCAGCGTGCGGCTGGGCGGCAGGGCGGTGCCGGCCGCGACCCGCCCCTGCTGCACGGCGGTGCGCAGGGTGGCGGCCAGGCGGCGGGTCAGCGGGCCCGGGCCGGGCGGCAGGAGGAGCTCGACGGCACCCACGGCGATCAGCATTGGCCCGGATTCTACGCTGCGGATCGGCCCGGGAGACCTGACCAATCGCGGCCTAGGGTCGGGGCATGGAAGCGACGACGCAGACAGTGATGCGCACCCGGACGCTGCGCAGCGGTGAGAACACCCTCGAGGTCAGCGCCCTGTGCCTGGGCGTGATGAACCTCGGGGTGCAGCTGGACAAGGACGAGTCGTACGCGCTGCTGGACCGGTATTTCGCGGCGGGCGGCCGGTTCTTCGACACGGCCAACAACTACGGTGCCTGGACCGAGACCACCCACGGCACCCGGGCCGGCGACAGCGAACGGTTGCTGGGCCGCTGGATCGCCGACCGCGGGGTGGCGGGCGAGGTGGTCGTGGCCACGAAATGCGGTGCGGGCAAGCTGGATCCGGACCGGCCCCTGGCCGGGGACGCGCCGACGAACTTCGAGGGGCTGTCCGCCGCGGTGGTGCGCGAGCAGCTGACCGGCAGCCTGGAACGCCTGGGCCTGGAGCGGGTGGGTGTGTACTACGGGCACGTGGACGACCGCCGGCTCGACGCCGCCGAGATCGCCGACACCTTCTCGGCGCTGGTGGAGGAGGGCCTGGTGACGATCCCCGGGCTGTCGAACACCGCCACCTGGCGGCTGGCCCTGGCCCGCGAGCGCGCCCGGGCCACCGGTCGTGCCCCGATCGGCGTGTGGCAGCAGGAACATTCGGTGTACTGGCCGCGGCCGGGACTGGCGACCACGACCGTGGTGGACCCGGAGGTCATCGACTACGCGGCCGACCAGCCCGACCTGACCGTGATCACCTACTCGCCCAACCAGCAGGGCCAGCTGGTGCGGCCGTGGATGCCGGTGCGCCCGCCGTACGACCACCCGGGCAGCACCGGCCGCCTGCGCCTGGTGCACGCGATCGCGCACGAGCTCGGCGCCACGGCCAACCAGGTGGCGCTGGCCTGGCACCTGGCCGGGCCGTCCAGCCGGATGCAGCGCGTGGCGGGCAGCGACCGGTCGGCCCTGGACCAGCTGCCGGCCCGCCGGGCCGCGATGATCCCGGTGATCGGGGCCAGTCGCGTGTCCCAGCTGGAGGAGTCGCTCGGCGCGCTCGCCGTCACGCTGACCGGCGAGCACCTCGCCGCTCTGGACGGTGCGTGAAAAGGCTCAGCCCTCGTAGAGATCCAGGTAGAGCTGGTTGATCTCGTCGGTGCGGGCGCCCAGCGTGCTGGGGGCGACGATGTTGTGGGGCAGGTTCGCGTCTGCCCCGAACTCGTGGGTGGCCACCTTCAGGTCGTTGGCCTCGGCCAGCCCGGTGGGGATCGAAACCGCCTTCTCCTGGTCGATGTACGGGTCCACGGCCGACCAGGCGACCGCCACGCTGCGCAGGCCGGGGTTGTCCGGCTCGTCGTCGAGGTTGGCGGTGATCCGCAGGTACTGGCCCAGCCCGCTGAGGGTGAAGTTGGTGTCGCCGACCGTGCGGTCGGGCAGCAGCCGGAAGCCGAACAGCACGGTGAGGGGGCGCAGCGCGATCGGCGGGGCCTGGGAGGAGTCCGGCCGGTAGAACGGCGAGAGCAGCAGCAGGTGGGCGACGGACTCGGTGCGGCGCTCGGCCAGCCAGGTGGCCAGCACCGATCCGCCGGACAGCCCGATCACGCCGACCTCGTCGCCCAGGCCGGCCACGACGTCCATCGACTCGTCGGCGTACGCGACCAGCCCGTCGGCCGACACCTCGCTGGACTCCGCGACATCCCGCAGCCCGTGGTGCGTCTCGCGTGGTGCGTACACGTTGTAGCCGCGGTCGTAGAACAGCTGTGCCAGCTGCGTGTAGTCCTTCGGGCAGCTGGTGTAGCCGTGCAGCATCAGCACCGCCTTGGCCGCTTTCTCCGGGTGCACCCGCAGGATGCTGCGGCACTCCGGCAGCACCTGGGCGTCGGCCGTGTCGTCGTCCACCCGCGTGGTGGCGGCCTGCTCGGCCTGGTCGAACGACAGCTCCCGGGCCTGGGCGTGCTGGAGCCGGTCGCTGCCCAGCGGGTAGACGTACAGGGCGCCGACCGCCAGCACCAGCACCACCACGATCACCCCGATGGCCAGACCCACCCGGCGCCAGAGCGGCTTCCGGCGCCTCGGCCCGCTCGTGCTCTCGTCGTCCACCATTTTGTTGTTCTCCCGCTTCCCGCCCCGGCGTACTGATCGGTTCGTAGAGTACGGCCAGGACGCCGGAACGACAGGTAAACGACGCATCCGGTAACCACTGCGTTTCGGCGCGCGACGATCGGGTTTCCCGGCTTCAGCGCACCGTCCGCGAAAACCTACGTTCCGTGCAGACCCACCCACCTGACGGGTGGCCGGCACGGAAGGCAACCGATGAAACGATCCCGACCGATGGCCAGGACGGCGGTGCTCGCGGTCGTCACCGTGGCCACCGCCCTGGTCACCGCCACCGCACCGGCGGTCGCGGCCACCCCGCCCGGAACCGGTTCCGGGGCAGGCAGCACCGACACCACCGCCCGGGCGGCCACCGAGGACACCGCCCCTGAAGACGCCGGGCAGACCCTCGACAAGGTCACCACACCGGCCACCGGCACGCAGCGCTACCTGGTGCAGCTCGACGACGCGCCGGTGGCCACCTACGACGGTGACGTCGACGGCCTGGCCGCCACGAAACCCGCTGCGGGCAAGCGGCTCTCCACCGGAACGGCCAAGGTGAAGGCCTACCGCGAGCACCTGGCCGGCGAGCGCTCGGCGGTGCTGAAGCGGGCCGGCGTCAGCAGCAAGGCCACCGGCGCCCAGCTGAGCACCGTGTTCAACGGCTTCGTGGCCACCCTGACCCCCGAGCAGTTCACCCGGGTGCGCGCCACCGACGGGGTCGCCGCGCTCTACGCCGACCGGCGGGTCGTGGCCGACACCTGGCACTCGCCGGAGTACCTCGGGCTGGCCGGGGACGACGGCGTGTGGCAGCAGCAGTTCGGCGGCGCCGGGGACGCCGGTGAGGGCATCATCATCGGTGACCTGGACTCCGGGTTCTGGCCGGAGAGCCCCAGCCTCGCCGCGATGCCCGAGCCCCGCCCGGACGCCGAGACCATCGCGAAGAAGTGGAAGGGCACCTGCGACGCCGGCCAGACCGGCCAGATCACCTGCAACAACAAGGTGATCGGCGCGCGCTGGTACAACGACGACGGCGTGGCCGAGGCGTTCCCGGACGAGTACTTCTCGCCGCGCGACCGCAACGGTCACGGCACCCACACCGCCAGCACCGCGGCCGGGCTGAACGGCGTCGCCGCCATCGTCGGCGACCAGAACCTGGGCACGATCTCCGGCATGGCGCCGGGCGCCCGGCTCGCCGTCTACAAGGTGCTGTACGACAACGGCGCGGGCTCGGCGTCGGGCAGCTCGATCGACATCGTCAACGCGATCGACGACGCGGTGTCCGACGGCGTCGACGTGATCAACTACTCGATCGGTGACGGCACCGACCGGATCGGCGCCGTCGACCTGGCCTTCTTCAACGCCGCCGCGGCCGGGGTGTTCGTGTCCGCCTCGGCGGGCAACGAGGGCCCGGACGACTCCACCGTCGACAACTCGATGCCGTGGGTCACCACCGTGGCCGCCTCCACCACCGACCGCGAGTTCCAGCGCCGGCTCACCCTCGGCGACGGCACGGTGATCGACGGCATCGGTATGGGCTCGGCCTCCGTGGCCTCCGCGCCGCTGGTCGACTCCGCCGCGGTGGCCGCCGACCCGGACGACGTGTCGTCGGCCCAGCTGTGCGACACCGGTTCGCTCGACCCCGCGAAGGTGAAGGGCAGCATCGTGTTCTGCCTGCGCGGTGTGATCGACCGGGTGGCCAAGAGCAGGACGGTCGCGGACGCCGGTGGCGTGGGGATGGTGCTCTACAACGACGTCACCAACTCCCTCAACGCCGACGTGCACTCGGTGCCGACCGTGCACATCGACGACCGGCAGGCCCCGGTGGTGGCCGCCTACATCGCGAAGGGTGATGCCACAGCGGAGATCTCGGCCTCGCGGACGGCCGAGGTGGACTCGCCGTCGATCGCCGGGTTCTCGTCCAGCGGCCCCTCCGGCGTCAACGAGACCGACCTGCTGAAGCCGGACATCAGCGCGCCCGGCGTCGACGTGGTGGCCGCCACCTCACCGGCCCGCGGCGGCGAGGACTTCGCCCTGATGTCGGGCACCTCGATGGCCGCCCCGCACATCGCCGGGATCGCCGCCCTGGTGCGCGCGCAGCACCCGGACTGGTCGCCGGCGCAGGTGCGCTCGGCGATGATGACCACGGCCGGCGACACCACCCGGGCGGGCAAGCCGATCCAGGTGGGTGACGCCGACGCCACGCCGTTCAACTACGGTTCCGGCGAGGTGCGGCCGGGCTCGGCCCTCGACCCGGGCCTGGTGTTCGACTCCACCTCCGCGGACTGGCTGCGCTACCTGTGCGGCATCGCCCCCTCGGTGTCGACGCTGTGCGACTCCACCGACACGCTGGACGTGAACCAGCTCAACTACCCGTCGATCTCGATGGGCCACATGGTCGGCACCCAGACCGTGACCCGCACCGTCACCAACGTCGGTTCCCGCACGGCACACTATGTTTCGCAGGTGAGCGCCCCGCAGGGCTACACGGTGAAGGTCACGCCGGCCGCCATCAACATCAACCCCGGGAAGACGGCCACCTTCAAGGTCACCGTCACCAACGTCTCGGGCGCCTACGGCACCTGGGCCGACGGCCGGCTGACCTGGAAGGACCAGGACGGCCACGCGGTCGGGCTGCCCCTGCTGGTGCACAACACCGGGCTGGTCACCCCGGACGCGGTCGTCGGCACCGGCACGAAGGGCAGTCAGGTGGTGCAGGTGCAGGCCGGCTACAAGGGTGCCCTGACGGCGGGTGTGTACGGCCTGACCTCCGGCACCAGCAGCACGACCACGCTCATCGGCCGCCAGCCGTCCTGGGACTGGGGCTCGCTCGACAACCTGCCCAGCCCGCTGCCGGCCTCGCTCGGGGTGCAGCAGGTGCACATTCCGGCCGGCAGCGTGAATCCGCAGGTGTTCGTGGCGGTCGGGATGACCACCTGCACCGGTAACGGTGGCGGTGACGACGAGGACCCGCCGCCGTGCGTGGACTACACCATCGACGCCTACGGCCCGGACGGGAAGGCGATCATCACCGCCGTGGGCTCGAAGAACGGCGCCACCCTGGACCTGCCCGACGGCGAGGGCGACTACACCGTGGTGATCCAGCAGGAGTTCTTCGAGAACACCCCAGCCGGGCAGGATTTCGCCACCTACACCACCACCGTCTACACCCCCGGCGCGGCGGGCACCTCCACCGGCAAGCTCACCGTGGACCCGAAGAACCGCACGGTGGTGCAGGGCGCCACGGCCAACCTCACGGTGCGCTGGTCGGGCCTGAGCACCGGCAGCCGCTACGTCGGGCTGCTGCGGATCGGCGACGGCAGGGGCACCACGAAGGAGCTGCCGATCACCGTCGTCCCCTAGGTTCACGCAATACTTGTCACAATGCGGTCATATCGCCACGTCGTCGCGCGTCGCCTAGAGTCGCCTGCGACGGCGGCCCGGTGACGAGAGCGGCGGTATGGGTGACACGTACGAGCTGGAACTGACACCCGTCCGGCTGCGCGGTCCGGTCCCCTTCGTGGGCCGGGCCGCGCAGTTGTCCCGCCTGCACCGCCTGCTCGCCGAACCACCCTGCCTCGTGGTGCTCCAGGGTGAGGCGGGTATCGGCAAGAGCCGCCTGGTGCGGCAGCTGCTCGGCGAGCTGCCGGGCCCGGTGCTGTTCGGTGAGTACGACGACGTCGCCCAGCCGGCCCGGCTCGGCCCGGTCCTGAACGCCCTGTCCTGCGAAACAGACCATGAGAGCCGCACCCGGGAAAAGCTTTTCGCGGACCTCGCCGCACGGCTCGCGGACCTCGCACCGGTCACGCTGGTGCTGGAGGACCTGCACTGGGCCGACACCGACAGCGCCGACTTCCTCGCCTACCTGGCGGCCCACCCGGTGGACGGCGTCGGTGTGCTGATCACCACCCGGGACCCCCGGGCCGGAGCCCGAGCCCCGATCCACGAGGCACTGGCCCGCACGCCGTCCGGGGCCCTGGCCCGGATCGGCCTGCCACCCCTCGACGACGCCGCCGTCCGCGAGCTGACCGGGCTCACCCTGCGCCTGCCCGACCCGCCCGCCCAGCTCGTGGCCACCCTGCGCGAACGCACCGCCGGCATCCCCTTCGTGCTGGAGGAGGTGCTACGCGCCCTGTCCGAACGCGGCGGCGACCCGCTCGGCGACATCACCGTGCCCTACCTGCTGCGCGACGTCGTGCTCTACCGGATGCGCGCGCTCGGCGCAACCGCCGGCGAGGTGCTCGGAGCCGCGGCGGTGGCCGGGAACGAGCCCCGCGCAGGGCTTCTCGGCCAGCTGCTGGGCCTCGACGAGGAGACCGTGACCGCCGCGCTGGCCGAGGCCGCCCGCGCCGGGCTGCTGCACGACGGCGGTGACGGCGCTTTCGCCGCCGGCCTGGTGTTCCGCCACGACCTGGCCCGCCAGGCGGTGTACGACCTGGTGCCCGCCCCCACCCGGCAGAGCCTGCACCGCCGGATCGCCCGGGTGCTGGAGACCTCCGTGCCCCGGCCCGTCGCCGTGCTCGCCCAGCACTACCGGCTGGCCGGCGACAACCCGGCCTTCGTGCGCAATGCCGGTGCGGCGGCCGATCTCGCCACGGCGCGGGGCGACGACGCCACCGCCGCCCGGTTCCTTCTGCAAACCATGGACGTCGCGGAGCTGCCCCGCCCCACCCGCGTCCGCCTCGCCGCCAAGCTCGCGCGCTCCGCCATCGACGGGCTCAGCCAGGTCTCCGCCGTCCCCGTGCTCGAACGCCTGCTCGCCGACCCGCACCTGCCGCCCGGGGCCCGCGGCGACCTCGGCCTGGAACTCGGCCGGATGCTGCGCCAGCAGGGCGAGGAACTACGCGGCTACACCGAGATCGAGCGCGCCGTGCCGTATCTGCGCGCCCCCGCCCGCCGGGCCCGGGCCCTCGCGGTGCTCGCCGCCCCCGACACCGTGCCCGGCCGTCACGCCGACGACCACCGGGAACGCCTCGCCCAGGCCCAGGACGCCGCCGCGCGCTGCACCGACGCCGGTGCCGCCCTGGCGGTCCGGATCGCCCGGGTGTCGCTGCTGATCGAGCTCGGCGATCCGGACGCCTGGCCGGAGGCCGACGACCTGCGCGGCTCCCCGCTGCTGACCGCCCGTCCCCGCGAGCACGCCCGCGCCTGCCTGAACTGGGCCCACGGCGCCCTGCACACCGGCGACTCGCAGCGGGCGGCGGTGCTCGCCGCCGAGGGCCGGACCCTGGTCGGGAAGACCGGCTACGAAAGGCTTCTCCCGCTGGGAGAATTGACTGACCTGGCCGTGCTGCGGGTCACCGGCCGACTGCGGGGAGTGCGGGAACGACTGGCCGCCCTACGCCGGGAGTGCTGGCGGTTCCCGATGCTGGGGCTCCAGGTCGATCTGGAACTGGCTCTGCTGCAAGCCGTCACCGATCCCGCCGGGGCGCGGGCGGGTTTGCTCGCCGTTGCCGAGGGAGCCCGGCGGGTGGGGGCGGTGCTGCCGGGGATCCGGGCACATTCCGGGCTGGGGCGGGTGCTGTTGCGCGACGACCCCGGTGCCGCGGCGCAACACGCGCGCCAGGCCCTGGAACTGGTGCGGGGCAAGGGGATCCGGTCCTGGGGTGGTGAGGCCGCGCTGGTGCTGGCGGAGGTGAGGGATGCGGTCGATGAGTGAGATTTCGGCACTCAGGTCGGTGAGTACGGGGGACTGTCCTGAAGTTTTCACACCACCATGAGGCCCTGGCCGGTGTGAAAACTTCCAGAAGGTCCCCCGAACCCTGCTCAAGGCTCGTCGATGGCCCGACCTCCACGGAACGGGCGATCACGGCAGGCAGGCCCCCGCTGCCCGCTCGGCGTCGTACAGCGCGTACGGGTCGTGCAGTGCGCGGCCCAGCACCGCCCGCATCCACGTGGCGTCGCGCGCCGCGCCCGGGCGGCCGGCGTCACTACGCCCGCCACCGGTCAGGTTCGAGGCGAAGATGCCCGCCGCCGAGCGCGGCAGGAAGTCCTCGTAGACCACGGGCAGCAAGGTCCCGGCGTCGTCGCGGGTGTAGTAGGCCAGGTCCTGGGCGTGCAGCTCGGCGTCGGTGACCGGCAGCCCGGCCAGTCCTTCGGCGTCGTAGCGGGCGCGCCCGCGCGGGGTGAGGGCGACGCCGCGCTGCTCCACCTCGCCGAACCGCACCCGCAGCGTTCCGGGCGAGACCGAGCCGTCGGGGGCACGGAACCGCCGGGGCTCGGCCAGGGCCCGGAACGAGGTCTGGCGCAACAAGACGTCCGGATGCCCGGGCGGTGTGGCGGGCGGACCCTGGATCCGGTCGATCATCTCGATGCCGCGCGCCCGCATGCGGGCGTACAGCTCGTCGATGTCGAGCACCCGCGGCGTCAGGTGGTTGATGTGCGTGGAGGTGACGCCGCCGATGTCCGCCGCCACGCTGGAGACGGCCTCCAGGCGGGCATACCACTCCCGCTCGACCGGCTCCGCCGACAACGCGAAACAGGCCGTCGCCAGGTGCAGGAAGCGCTCGGCCTCCTCGTGCGGCAGCGAGCCGTCGCGCTCGGCCCGGTCGGCCAGCTCCAGCAGCTCGGCCGGGAAAAGCTTTCGGGCGCCGAGGAACTCGTGCAGCTCGTCCTGCGTGCGCCGGTCGAAGAAGCGCTCGTCGTCGGTGACCAGCACCGAGGTGAACACGCGGAACGGGTTGGCCGCCAGCTCGTCCCGGGCGATCGGGCGGAAGGCCGTGGACACCACCGGGATCGGCGGTGTCGCCGTGCGCAGGTCGTAGAAGCCCACCGGGTACATCCCGCAGGCGCCGAAGATCCGGGCCACCTGCTCCAGCTCGGCGGCGGTGCCGACCCGGATCGCGCCGTGCCGTTCCGCCGTCACCCGCTCGATCGACCCGAGGCGCTCGGCCTGCTCCCCGGCCCGGGCCAGCACCTCGGCGTTCACCTCCTGCGACACCTCGACCAGCGTGCCGTAAGCCGGCACCTCGCCGCCGTACAGGTCGGAAAGAAGCGCGGCGAAGCGGGTTCTCAGCTCGGTGGCGCCGACGGTGCGAAAGCTCACGAGAACGTCACACCCTGGGCCAGGGGCAGGTCGGGGGAGTAGTTGACCGTGTTGGTGGCGCGCCGCATGTAGTTGCGCCAGGCGTCCGACCCGCTCTCCCGCCCGCCGCCGGTCTCCTTCTCGCCGCCGAACGCCCCGCCGATCTCGGCACCGGACGGTCCGATGTTGACATTCGCGATGCCGCAGTCACTTCCGGTGGCCGACACGAACCGCTCGGCCTCCCGCAGATCGAGTGTGAAGATCGACGAGGACAGGCCCTGGGTCACCTCGTTGTGCAGCCGGATCGCCTCGTCGAAGTCGTCGTAGGTGAGCAGGTAGAGGATCGGCCCGAACGTCTCGGTGCGCACGACGGTGCTCTGCGCGGGCATGTCGACGATCGCCGGGCGCACGTAGCAGCCGCCGAGCTCCTGGCTGATCTGCTCGTGCACGGTGCCGCCGGTGACCACCGTGCCACCCTCGGCCCGGGCGGTGCCGACGGCGGCGGTGAAGGCCTGCCCGGCCGCGTCGTCGATGAGTGGGCCCACCAGCGTGGACGATTCGAGCGGGGAACCGATGGGCAGGCTGCGGTAGGCCGCGGTCAGCCGCCGCACCAGGTCGTCCTTGACCGAGCGGTGCACGATCAGCCGGCGCAGCGTGGTGCAGCGCTGCCCGGCGGTGCCGACCGCCGAGAACACGACGGCGCGCACGGTCAGGTCGAGGTCGGCGCTGGGGGCGACCACGGCCGCGTTGTTGCCGCCCAGCTCCAGCAGGGTGCGCCCGAGCCGGGCCGCCACCCGCGGCGCCACCTGCTTGCCCATCCGGGTGGAGCCGGTGGCCGAGACCAGCGCCACCCTCTCGTCGTCCACCAGCACCTCACCGGCCTGGCGCCCGCCCAGCACGAGGGTGGCGATGTCTTCGGGGGCACCGGCCGCCCGCGCGGCCCGGCGCAGCAGCCCGGTGCACGCGATCGCCGTCAGGAGCGTCTTCTCCGAGGGCTTCCAGACCACCGCGTCACCACAGACCAGCGCCAGGGCGGTGTTCCACGACCAGACCGCCACCGGGAAGTTGAACGCCGAGATCACCCCGACCACGCCGAGCGGGTGCCACTGCTCCATCATCCGGTGCCCGGGCCGCTCGGTGGCGATGGTCAGGCCGTGCAGCTGACGCGACAGGCCCACCGCCAGATCGCAGATGTCGATCATCTCCTGCACCTCGCCGAGGCCCTCGGACTCGATCTTGCCCGCCTCGATCGACACCAGCGTGCCCAGCGCGCTCTTGTGCTCGCGCAGCAGCTGGCCGAACTCGCGGATCAGGTCGCCCCGCACCGGCGCCGGCACCGTGCGCCATTGTTCGAAAGCCGCCTGAGACCGGGCGATCACCGCGCTGACCTGGTCCGGCGTGTGCGAGGTCAGGGTGCCCAGCACCGCCCCGTCGACGGGGGAGCGGCACTCCAGATCGCCGCCGTCGGCGAGGGGATCGGGGACGGCGAGGTCGGCGAAGATCTTTCCCACGTGCTGGTGCAGGCCCGGCATGGCGGTTCCTCCCCGGAAGGCGCGAGTGACCATCATCCGTTCCGCCCCGCCACCCGCACCAGACGCGGGCGCCAGATGTGACCGGTCTGTGGACGAGCTGTGCGGTCGGCGTTCACTGATCGTCCACACGTCGCGTTCTAGGGTCCCTCCCGTCGGCGATCGCCGACCGCCCGGGCCGCCGGCGGTGCGGGCGTCACGGGGCGAAGGAGCTTGGACGCGTGTCAGCCAGTGTGCTGCTCGAAGTCAGCGGGCAGGAATACGGACAGGACTCCCGGCTGAATCTGCTGGACCTGCTGGACGGTCCCACGGGGGGACCGTCCAGCCTGGTACTGCGAGGTGAACCGGGCACCGGCAAGTCGGCGCTGCTGGAGGACCTCGCGGCCCGGGCGCCCGGGCACGGCCTTCGGGTGCTGCGGGCCTGCGGCGCCGAGACCGAGGCGGAACTGCCGTTCTCCGGGGTGCATCAGTTGCTGTACCCGTTGCGGGAGTACATCGACCGGCTGCCGCCGACCCAGCGCGAGGCCCTGCACCGGGCGTTCGGCCTGGCCGACGGGCCGCAGCCGTCGCGGTTCGTGATCTCGGCCGCCGCGCTGGCCCTGGTCGGCGCCGCCGCCTCCGCCGAGGGACCGCTGTTGCTGCTGGTCGACGACGTCTCCGGGATCGACCGGGCCAGCGCCGAGGTGCTCGGCTTCGTCGCCCGGCGGCTGTCGGGGCAACCGGTGCTGTTCGTGGCGGCGGTGACCGAGGCCGATCCGGTCACGCTCAGCGCCGGGCTGCCGGAACTGCGGGTGCGCCCCCGGCGGGTCGATGCCCCGGTGGCACCGGCCCGCCTGCGGTCGGTGACCCCTCCACCGGCGCCCGTGCCGCTGACCGGGCCGCCGGCCGAACTGACCGCCCAGGAACGGCGGATCGCCGGCCTGGCCGCGCAGGGCCTGACCAACAAGCAGATCGGCGAGCAGCTGTTCCTGTCGCACCGCACGGTCGGCACCCATCTGTACAAGATCTTCCCCAAACTCGGGATCACCTCCCGCGCGGCACTGCGCGACGCGCTCGCCAGGCTGGGTCAGTGAGCTGAATCAGTAGCGGTACAGCTCCACCTCGGCGATGGCGATCTCCTTACTGTCGGACGTGCCGAAACCGTCACCGAGCACCAGCAGCACCTGCACCGCGTCGTCCACCCGGATCCGGACCAGCTCCGGCGTGTAGTCCTCCAGCGTGACGTTCTTCGTGGTGCGACGTCCCCGCTGGTCGAACACCACCAGGGTCAGCGTGTGCGGGCGGGCCTGCCGGTCGCGCAGTTCCGGCCGGGGCGACACCCCCGGCGTGATCCGCACCGCCCGCAGGTCGGTGGGCTGGATCACCGCCCGCAGGAACTGCCCGCGCGACTCACCCGAGTAGCCCGGCCCCCACCAGGTGTTCGACCCGCCGTCGAACGCCGACGCCGGGGGATGGGCCGGGTCGGTGCTGGAGGCGTCCACCGCCACCGGAGGGATCGCCACCGGCGTGCTGAACCGGTCCTGGTAGCGGTAGTACAGCGGTTTCGCCAGCAGCACCGCGGCCAGCACGAGCAGCAGCGCCAGCAGCCCGGCGCCCACCGCGAACCGGTTGACGTCGTCCAGCCGGTCGCGCAGCCGCCGCCACCACGACGGCCTCGCCACCGGCGCCGGGGCCGGCCTGCGGTTCAGCTCGACCCCGCAGTTGCGGCAGAAGATCCGGTCACTGCGGTTGTCCACCGAGCAGTTCCAGCAGCGCACGCCGTGCTCCTGCGTCGCGCTCGGCGTGCGGGTCACGGGGCGCACCGGGTCGGGCTTGCCGGGGGCCACCTCACCCACACCCGGCCGGTCGTCGGGCACCGGGAGCAGCAGAGCTCGCGCCCGGTCCAGGTCGGGGCCCTCAAGCGGGGACGCCTGTCCGCCCGGTTCGGCGGTCCGGCGCGGGTTCTCGGGGGCGCGGGGACCGCTGGGGTTGCTCGGGTCACGGGGGGCGCTCGGGTTGCCGGGGTTGCCGGGGTTGCCGGGTGGGGACGCCGGTGGCCGGTTCGGTTGCCCGGGGCCGGGTTGTGACGGGCCGGGGCGTGAGGGGCCTGGTTGTGACGGGCCGGGTCGCGAAGGGTCGGGTTGTGAGTGCCCCGGTTGTGACGGGCCGGGCTGAGACGGGCCGGGTTGTGAGGGGCCCGGCTGCGAGGGGCCGGGTTGTGAAGGACCTGGCTGGGCGGGACCCGGCTGCGAGGGACCGGGTTGTGAGGGACCTGGCTGGGCGGGACCCGGCTGCGAGGGACCGGGTTGTGAGGGACCCGGCTGCGAGGGGCCTGGCTGTGAAGGGCCCGGCTGGGCGGGCCCGGGCTGGCGGCGACGCGGGTCGCTGCGCTCGTTCGGCATGGGTGCTCAGTTCCTCTCGGGGAGTCTCAGGATCGGGTTCCCGGGCTGTCGAGCCCGGAAACCTCCACGGAATAAGGGATGTGGGCCGGCCGGGCACCGGCGACCACGGCGTCCAGGCGCTGCCGGTCCACGGCGTCCGGGTCGGGGACCCGCAGGGTGACGCGCAACCACGGGGACGGGTCGCCGGGGAACGGGCCGAGCGGGGCGGCCGACCAGATCGCGCCGCCGCTCTCGGTGATCTCCGGATCGACGCCGAACATCAGCCGGATCGCCATCCTCAGCCCGCGTGGCGTGCCCCGCGAACGGTGCAGCAGACCGGCCGCGGCCACGGCGGCCCGGCGCACCGCCTCGTCCTCGTCGCCGTCCAGCTCGGCGCCGACCCACAGGCCCAGCCAGTCGACGAAGTCCACCGGCGCCAGCAGCGGGTCGAAATACGCCGGGAGACAGTCCAGCACGGTCAGCAGCGGAGCGAACACCGTGTCCAGACCACTGCTGAACCGCTGGCCGAACTCGTCGTCGGCGTAGACCGCCGGCAGTCGCTCGCCGAGTGGGTGCGGGCTGGTCAGGCCGGGCAGCGCGCCTCTCATGCCGGCCCGATCACGTCGACGTCGTGCTCGAACGAGAAGAACAGGGACGACGGCGACAGCGTGAGCGCGTCCACCGCCTCGCCCCGGCGGCGGGTGATCGGGTCGGACGGGTACAGCAGCACCTCGTCCACCAGCTCCACCCCCGGAAGTCGTTGCAGCGCGGCGAAGAGGTCACCGGAACGCAGAGGACGCCCGAACGGCCAGCCGGTGCCGTCCGGCCCGCCGGTCATCGGGTCGAGGAAGTCGTAGAGCGCGTCCAGCGCCCGCTCCCGCACCTGCCCGGCCTGGGCCGCGCGGTAGGAGTGCAGCGTGGCCCTGACCGAGACACCCTGGTAGAAGGGCGGTCCCACGGCCAGCCGGGTGCCCAGCGGGCGGCGCTCGTCGAGGTACCCGGTGATCTTCGCGAGCAGCCGGTCGCCGGGCACCAGCTGCTCGAACCGCAGCCGGCCGCCGCGGTCGGCCACCGCCTGCGGCACCACCAGGATCCGCACCGCGTTCTCGCCGTAGCCGTTCTGGTCGTCCGAAGGCATTCCGACACAGGCGATCCGGGCCGTCTCCGGCGCCGCCCGCCAGGCCAGCTCCTCGTAGTCCCGGGCGGTCACGGCGCGGTCCTGGGCCCGCAGGGTGATCGGTGCCCGCACCGCCGCCTCGTCCACCGTCTCGCCGTTCACCCCGCCCCGGGCGGCCTCCCGGTTCTCCACCCGGGCCACGAACGGGATCGAGCTGCGCAGCACCTGGAGCGTGCCGCGCGAGACGTTGCCCGACCGGCCGCCCCCGGCCCGGTAGCGGGCGGCGCGGATCACCGAGCCGCGCGGCGGAACCGCGCCGTAGCGGCGCAGGCTGCCGTCCGGCTCACGCACCGCCGGACCGAAAGTTACCTCACCGGTGGCCGGTTCGAGCGTCACGTGCCGGTCGTCCGGGCCGGAGGCGGAGAAGTCGTCGACCACCACCCAGGACTGCCAGCCGTCGTCCCCGGCCACCTCCAGCAGCAGCGGCGGATCACCGGCCAGCACGGGCACGTTGGCCACCCGCACCCGCTGCCCGGGCGCGCCGGTGGACTCGCCGAGCACCTCGTTGCGCACCGCCTGGGCGTGCACGGCGGCGACCGTGCCGCCGATGGTGAACGCGTCGGCCGAGCGGATCGTCGGCGAGGTGGAGAAGAACGGCTGGTCCGGGAACGGTGCCACCACCAGGCAGCGCAGCCAGCCGGCCTCGTGCCCGCCGATCCGGGCGGCCACGTGCCCGGCCGGCACGTGGATCACCACGTCACCGGCCCGGTTCAGCCCACCCGTTCCGTCGTCCTCGATCTCGCACTCCTGCCAGCCCTCCGGCGTCCAGGCCTCCCACCGCAGCGGTGGCTGCCGCGGGTCCACCCCCACGCCGTCCACCTGGCTGTCCAGCGCCAGCATCACGGCGCATCCCGGCACCGCCGTGGACAGCCCGAACAGCAGCGCATCATCGGCCTGCGGCGGTTTGCTGAACACCGGAACATCGCGCTCGGCACGGACATTGCCGGTCAGGTCGATCATCGAGGCGTCGTTCTGCGGATCCCGCCCGGCCGGGATCCGGCCCACCCGCTCCAGCGAGCACGGCGGCACCACCAGGTCGCGCTCGGTGGCGAACACCAGTGCCTCGTCGGTCTCGGTGCGCTGGGTGGCCACCTCGGTGTCGGCGGGCAGGGTCACCGCGTCGGGCTGCGGCGCGGACAGCCAGAAGGTGACGTCGGCGCGGGCGGCGGTCGGCGGAAAGAGCCGGACGCCCAGCAGGTTCAGGAACGCCAGGTAGCTCTTGTCCGGTACCCGGTTCAGCCGGTACACCACCTGGTCGGCCATGTGCGCGACGGCCTCGATCAGGGTGATGCCCGGGTCCGAGACGTTGTGGTCGGTCCAGTCCGGGTTGCTGCGCTGGATGTGGCGTTTCGCGTCGTCCACGAACTGCTGGAAATGCCGGTCGTCGAGATCCGGGGAGGGCAGCCCCATCAGGCACCTCCTGTCGAGGGTTCGTCGGAGGGGATCGTGTAGAACGGGAACACCAGGTTGCGGGGGCTGTTCGTGCCGCGGATCGCGTACCGCAGGTCGATCAGCACCATGCCGTCGTCGTCGTTGTCCTCCAGCACGTCGACCTCCATCACCTCGATCCGTGGCTCCCAGCGCTCCAGCGAGGCCCGCACCTCGTACCGGATCCGGCCGGAGGTGGCCTCGTTCACCGGTGCGAACACCAGATCGTGGATGACACAACCGAACTCGGGACGCATCGGGCGCTCACCCGGCGCGGTGGCCAGCACCAGCCGGATCGCCTGCTCGATCTCGCGCTGCCCGCCGGCCAGCGCGACGGCCCCGGAGGCGTCCGCCCGCATCGGGAAGGCCCAGCCGGAACCGATGAACTGCCCGGCCATCAGAACGGCACCCCGTTCCGGATCGGGATGCCGGTCAGCACCACCGACAGGGCGGTGACGTTGGCGTTGCCCACGGCCCGGATGCCGACGGCGGCACCGGCCTGGATGTTCGCCGCACCGCCGGCGTTGATCGTCGCCGCGGCACCCGCGTTCAGCGTCATCGCGCCGGCGGTGTTCATCCCGATCCGGCCCGCGGCACTCACGTTCACGGCCGCCCCGGCCTGGATGTTGACGGCCTTGCCGGCCCGCAGATTCAGGTCGCCCGCGCTGGAGACCTCCACGTTGGCGGCGCCGTTGATCCGCACCGTGCCCCGGCTGTCGATGGTCAGGCTGGTCCGCGCCCGGTCCAGGTGCACGGTGAGCGCGCCGTCGCCCGAACGCAACCGCACACCGCGGTTGCCCACCCGGGCGTCCATCAGTTCCACCATGTTCCCGCTGCGGTCGGACAGACTGCGCCAGTTCACCTCTCCACTGCGGAGATTCACCGGATCGGTGCGGTCCGGGTCGGGGGTGGGCCGGTCCACGCCGTTGTACAGCCCGGCGAGCACGTACGGGTGCTCCAGGTGGCCCCGGTCGAACGCGACCAGCACCTCGTCCTGCACCTCAGGGAGCATCAGCCCGCCGCCGCCCGACCCGCCGAATTGGGCCACCCGGCTCCAGCCGCTCTCGTAGGAGTCCGACAGCCAGGGAAACTTGAGCTTGACGCGTCCCATCCTGAGGGGGTCCTGCACATTGCTGACCAGGCCCACGACCACGCCGTTCATGACCGGCGCCGGTTCCCCGCCCGAGGTCAGGCCGTACAGCGAGCGGAACTGCCGGCCGGTCACGCTGACCTGGGTGGTGTACTGGCGTCCCGACGAAAAGGCGTGCCGCACACCGGTGACCGTGTACTTGCCTTCGAACGGGTAGCCGGCGTTCCTCAGCGTCACCGGCACGCCGGGCTGGAGCTCGGGATCGCCGGTCACGGTCAACTCGACCTCGGCGAACGACCCGGCCACGTCACCGGCCAGCGCCTCTGCGGCGTGCCGCACCTCCGCCTGCGTTCCGTAAGGCACCGAGGCGTCCAGCATCTCGGAGTTGCCGAAGGCGCTGATCAGCGTGTCCGGGGTGACGTCGGCGCTGATGTCGCCGGTTCTGGTCGCCGGGGTGTCCTGCACCAGGGGCCGCTTGGTCTTCACGTCCCAGCCGCGCACCGAGACCGAGCGCACCTGCCCGCCGGCGGTGACGCCGGCCCGCCCGTTCAGCGTGTTGGCGCCGAACTCCAGCACGTAGGGGCTCTGCCGGGCGGGTGTGCTCTCGGCCGGCGCGCCGGAGGCGTCCCGCAGGGCGGTGAACTGGAGCTTGCCCTCCCGGTCGCAGTACAGGTGCACGTCGTTCTCCCGGGCCAGGCGCGAAAGGAAGTCCCAGTCGGTGATGTTCGGCTGGGTGGCCAGTTCGTACACGGTGCGGGTGGCGTCGATCGTGCCCAGGCTCAGGCCGTTCTGCCGGGCCAGGCGGCGCACGATCTCGGACGCCGTCTGGTTGGGGTAGCCGGCCACCCGGCGGTTGCGCAGCAGCCGGTGCCCGGGGTCGTAGCCACGCACCACCACCGAGCGCCCGGCGGCGTCGACATCCAGCTCGACGCCGGTGATCTCGCCGGTGATCAGGGGCCGGCCCGGGCGGCCGTCGGTGATCGGGACCAGCACCGCCCTGGCCCCGACGGCCAGTTGCGAGAAGGTGCCGAACACGTCACCGCCGGGGTTGGCGAAACCGAGCCGGAACGCGGCGGGCACGTTGACGCTGGCGTCCACCCAGGCGTCCACCAGGAGATCGGCCAGCCGGGGCGGCAGTTCGGCACCTCCGACGCTGACCTGGAGGACGCTGGTGTAGGTCTTGGGGCTCACGGGGTCACCTCTTCCGTGGCCGGGAGCAGCAGCTCCCGGCCGGTCTCCAGCCGCATCGGGTCGTCGATCGCGTTGGCCGTGGCGATGGCCCGCCAGCGGGTCGGGTCGCCGTATTCCTGCCAGGCCAGCGATTCCAGGGAATCGCCCGAGACCACCCGGTGGACCCGTTGTGCGGCCAGGGTTCCGGAGGTCGGGTTCTGGCCCTTGGCGGGCAGCGGCACCTCGGTCAGGGACAGCTGGCAGGTGGCGCGCAGCGGGTCGCCGGTGGCGGTGAACAGGGTGTAGGTGGCGCTGACGCTCTCCACGTAGGCCACGAACTGCACGGTGCTGAACGAGCCCCAGGCGAACCGGACCCACGGTGGTGAGGGACGTTTCGTGGGCAGGCTCTGCGGATCCACCTCGCAGCAGGTCAGCAGCTGCTCGACGTCCTCCCGCACCTTGCTGGCGCTCGGCTTGGCGGAACCGTCGAGGAATACCTCGATCTGGAGCGACGCCGGATTGACGCCGTCGAACTCCGGCACCACGCCGCGGGAGTAGCCGACGGACGACTGGGAGCGCCACGACGCGGTGCGGGAGAGCTGTAACTGGTTGGGGTTGAACTGGAACCGGACCTGGCCGATCTGCCCGCCCAGGCCGCCGGTGAGGGTGGCCGGGGGATGGTGGATGGACAGCGTGGCGCGCACCAGGCTGGCGCCCCGCTTGCCGGCGGCCATCAGCGGCCGCCCGCGTCGGTGAAGCCGTGGTGGGCGATCTCGAGTTCCTCGGTGGCCACACCGGCTTGGCCGGGGTCGAGACTGGGGCCGGTCCAGCGCACCGGCAGCACCTCGACCAGGCCCCACTGCGCCACCACCGACAGATCGGCCCGCAGGGCGGCGATCTGGGCGGTGGGTCGCTGAATTCCCGTGGAGATGGACGAGATCCAGGCCGCGACCTTCACCGTGTCGGCGGTCAGAGGCCGGGTGAGGCGGATGTTCGAGAAGGTGACGCGGGTGGGCAGCTGCCAGACGAAGCCGTTGTTGCCGCCCTCCTCGTGCTGCTCGACCTGGACCTCGGAGGCCAGTCCGTCACAGCCGTGGAACAGCCCGAGGTCCCGGCCGTCGATGGAGAGCCGGAAGAACAGCGTGGCGGCGGGATCTGCGGTGGACGGCATGGAAAATTCCTCTGTTGACGGTGGTTCTCGGTCTGATCACGCGCGGCCGTCCCGGAGACGGCCCACACGTTCGCGGTCGGCGCGCAGTTCGGCCCGCAGCAGGCGGGCCAGCGGGTCGAACAGGGCGCGGGCCAGCTCGTCCAGCTCCGCGGGGGTGCGGGAGGTGCTGCCACGCACGGCCTTCGTGGCCTGCTCTGCCTTCCTCGGTTCCGGCCTCGTCGGTGGCGGCGCCGGACGCCGCTGAACCGACGCTGCCGCGGGAGGCGGGGGCGTCGGTGGGAGGGTCGGGCTGGGGACTGCGGTTGGCGGCGGTTCTGCTGGTTTTTCGGGTGGTCTGGTGGACGTCGGTGGCGGGGGGACCGGTGCCCGCTGAACGGCCGGCTCGGGTGCCGGAGTGAGGCGGGCGGCCGGGGGACGCGCCACCGGCGCCCGGGGTGATGACGCGGTGACGGGAGCGAAGGCGTTCACCGAGGTCAGGGGGTGTCCGGTGGGTTCGGTCCAATGGCGCATGACACGTTGTGCACGAACGGTTTTCCTGGGTCGGGTAGTGGCGGGCTGAGGCTCGGCGGCGCGGATGGCCGCCTGCGGCTGAGGGACGATCGATGGTGGAGCGGTGATCGGTGGTGGAGGGGCGATCGGTGGTTGCGGGCTGATCGGCGAGCCGAGGCGGGGGGCGCGTGCGCCGGACCGCTGCACGGTGTTCTGGGCCGTACCGGGCGGAGTGTCGAGGGGCCTGGCCGGGGCCTGGGCTTGTGTCTGTGTCTGGGGGGCCGGGGTGGCGGCCGTCGCGGGCAGGCCACCGGGCAGCGGGGCGCCGAGCCCGAGCCGTCGGCTCCGGGAGTTCGGAGCTGTCGACGACCGCGAAACAGTCCGCACGGCAGTCGTTGTGCTGGTTCTCGGCGTCACGTGGTGATGCCCGGCAGCGGTACCGGGCGCCGGAGCCTGGCGCCCGGCCGGCCCTGACTCCACCGCAGCGGTGGCTCGTTGTGCGACGGCAGCCGCCGGAAGCATCGCGCTCGGATGGGCGGTGGCGGCATCAGGGGTCGCCGCCGCGGTGCCCTGGGGGTCTGCGGCCGCGATCACGGAGGCGGCGTCGGGCCGACGCGCCGCCGCAGACGTCATCGGGATACCGGCGGCGGAACGCTGGACGGTGCCACGGCCCGTCCCGCCCGCATCGGTGCGGCCGGCCGCGGGCGACAGCTGCACGGTGGGCCCTGCCGAACGGGCGCTGGGGGTGCTTCCGGTGCTGATGGCCGGGCCGGGGTTCGTGTCGGGAACATCACGCATGTTGGAGACACGGCCGGTGCTGGAGACGATGCCGGCAGAGACAGCGGTGTCCGCGGTGCGCTGAGCCGCGGTGTGTGGCGCGGCAGCACCCCGGGCGGGGGAGCCGGCGCCGGGAAAGCTCTTCTGCGCGGTGAGGTTCGCCGCGTCGGCGCCAGGACGGGTGACGTGTTGAGCCGCGACACCCCCGGCGACGGGCTGCTGCGTGGTGGACTCGGGACCATGGACCATCGAACCGGTGGAGGCCACGGCCCGGCGAACGGCGCTGCCCCCGGCCGTCGGCTCGGAAGCCGGAACGAGCTGCACGGCGCGGCTGGTGCCAGGCGCGGAGGCGGGTCGTCCTGCGGAACTCGGCACAACAGCGCTGCTGGCGCTGCCGGAATCTCGGCCGTTCTCAACCGTCGCGGAATCGCGGGGGTGGACCGCGCGCTGAATCCCGGCAACTTCACCACGGGTGTCCAGGGCGCGCTGAACGGTGGACGCCCGAAGCGGACCACCAGGCAACACGCTACTGGCTGATCCGCCGCCCGGTTGTGCGGGGCCGGGAGATGCGCTGCCGGGGGGCGTGGACCTGGGCGAAGTGAATCGGGGCGAAGTAGAACCGGGAGGAGTGGAACGGGGTGGCATGAAACCGGGAGGTGTGGAGCCGAGCGAAGTGGAACCGGGAGGAGTGGAACGGGGTGGCATGGAACCGGGAGGGGTGGACCCGGGCGAAGTGGGACGGGGTGGCATGGAAGCGGGTGGCGCGGACCCGGGCGACGTGGAACGGGGTGGCGTGGAGCGGGGCGGCGCGGACTCGAGCCGTGCAGGGGAGTGAGAGGTGCCGCGGGGCGTCGTGGTGCCGGGGCGTGAGAGGGCGGGCTGGGTGGAGCTGGGTGATGCGGGGCCGGGTGCTACAGAGCTGGGTCGTGCGGGGCCGATTCGTGTCGGGCTGGTGGACGCGTCACCGGATGCGGTGAAGCCACGGCCTGCGGGACCGGGCGGGGTCGCGAGCGCACGCTGCGCGGTGGCCGGAGCGCTGCCCGAAGCAGCGCCCGGAGCGGTGGCGGGGGCAGTGACCGGAACGGTGGCGGGGGCAGCGCCCGGAGCAGTGACCGAAGTGGTGGCGGGGGCAGTGCCCGGAGTGGTGGCCGAAGTGCGGGCCGAAGTGATGGCCGAAATCGCTGTGTGCGCAGTGGAATCCGGGGAGGTGAGGCCTGGGACACCGGCGCGCTGCGCGGTGACCACACGTGCGGCAGCCCGGTGAGGGGTGGGCGTTGTGGTCTGCGGCGTGGGGGAGGGGGCGGGCGCCGGAGAAGAGGCGCCGCGAGCAGCGAAGCCGGGGGTCTCGGGACGGCGGGTGCCGGGCCGGGAGTCAGCCGCTTGAGGAACAGCGTTGCTCGCGGCCGTCGCGGATGCCCTGGCGACGGTTCTCGCTGACCCCGTCGCCGTGCCGGCGGTGGCCGCCGACGGCTGAACGGGAGACTGCGGGGCCGCGGGAACCGGTGTGCCGGGGACGGCGGGTCCAGGGACCGGGGGGACGCCGGACGGCGCCATGGGTGCGGCGGTCTCCGGGAAGGCGCGGGGGCCCGTCACGTTCACGGGTGCTGCCCCGCCACGGTCAGCCGTGGCGGGAGTGGCCGAACCCGTGGACGTCGTCACGCGGGCCACCGTGATCGGGGACGTTGCGATCGGGGACGCCGTGATCGGGGACGCCGTGATCGGGGACGTTGCGATCGGCTGTGGCGTCATGGGGGTCGGCGCCGGTGAGGTCCGGGCGGGAGTGGCCGGGCTTCCGTCGGACGCCCGCGAGATCGGGTCGGGCGCCGAGTGGGCGTCGGCGGCCGTCGACCACGAAACGGCCGGGCGCGCGACGGCGGGCGAGCTCGGCGGCTGCGGAAACGAAACAGGTCCGGCCACCGACCACTTGGCGGGCACGGCCCGCTGCACCGGGGCGGCCGGGGTAGTAAGGGCAGCCGGGATAGCAAGGGTGTTCGGGGTGGCCAGGGTGCCCGGAGCCGGGTGGCCGCCGGTGAGGGCGGCCGGTGAGGAGAGCATCGGGTTCGCGCCGGCCGGCCCCGCCTGCCCGGTCACCTGGCTGAGCATCGGGCTGCGGTGCGCCGCCAGCGTGCCGGCGAACGACGCGCCGGAGGTGCCGGACAGCAGCGCGGGAGCATCGGCCGTCACCCGCTGGATCGCGGGCAGGGCCGTCCAGTCCCGGCCCGTCGGCTGCGGAACCGCTGACGGGGTGACCGTTTCGGAGAGGGCTGGAGCGTGCGTCGTCCCCTGTTGTGCATCGGCGGAACCGCGCCCCAGGCCGAGGAGATCGAGCAGACGGCTCATCGCGGCTCACCGGCCGTCTCGATGAGCCGGCCGGCGGCGGCCACGTACCGCCGCCGGTCATGATGCTCGAGGTCCATGATGTCTTCCAGACTCCAGTGCAGATGGTGGGCCACGTACGCGATCTCCTGATGGATGCCGTCGACCGCGTACGTCACGATTCCCCCAGGCGGCTCCCGCCGAGCTCGATCTCGAACGGCTCCGAGCAGTGCGGGCAGGTGACGGCCGCCCGGGTGTGCCCCTCGGCGTTGATCTGCCGGTAGAACTCCTGCAAGAAGGCGAGATCCGCGGCGAACAGGTTCTCCACCACGCCGTCGTGAACGGCCGGCAGCGTGCCCAGGCGGGTGATCACCCGGGCCAGCAGCACCACCGACAGGTAGGCCGGATTCTCCTGAACCCGTAGGTCCCGCAACGGAACCAGCTCGTCCCGCGCGGTGGCCAGGCGCATCACGCCGGATCGGTGCACGGTGCCGTCGCCGGAGACGAAACCCCGCGGCAGCTCGAACGGGAACTCGGTCCGGAGCCGGTCGGGTTCTGAAGGTGGCTGCTGTGAGGGAGTTTCCGGCGGACCGGCCGGGGTGGCCAGATCCTCCGCCGACATCGGGGTCATCACCCCGGCCCGGCCGCGCCTGGTCATTCGATGGTCAGGTCTTCGAAGGTGATGGTGACCTGCTCGGTCAGGGCCGACGCGTCGCCGGCCTTGACCCCGCTGCTCTCCACCTTGCTGCACCAGGCGTTGGTCATGTTGTAGCGCTTGACCGGGTTGTACTGGTAGTCCATCAGGATGATGGTGGCGTTCTTGCGGGCCGCGCCCATGTCGCCGGCCAGCGAGTCGTTGATCCACTGGGTGAATGCCGAGGACTGCGTCATGCCCCGGGTCACGCTGGCCTCACCGGCCTTCTTGGCGCCGGGCATCTTCTTGATCACCGGGCGGCCGTTGGCCGAGACCTGCTGGTACTCGATGACGTCCTGCTCGAGCGAGAGGCCACCCACCTCCTGGAGGTATTCCACGGTGACGCCGTCGATCTGGAGGCCGAAATTGTGTGCGGCGAGGGCATCGCCGGGCTGCAAGGACATTCTTGTTCCTGACTGTCGCTGGGGGAAGGGTTATTCGGTGAGCTCGCCGGCGCCGCCGCCGGTGAACTGGGCGAGCTGGAACACCACGAACTCGGCGGGTTTCACCGGGGCGATACCGATCTGGCAGACCACGCGCCCGGCGTCCACCGACTCCGGCGGGTTGGTGTCACGGTCGCACTTGACGTAGAACGCCTCCTCGGCGCGCGCCCCGAACAGCGCCCCGGACCGCCACTCGTTCACCAGGAAGGCCGAGATGTTGCGCCGGATACGGGCCCACAGCGCGTCGTCGTTCGGCTCGAACACCACCCACTGCGTGCCCGCCAGGATCGACTCCTCCAGGTAGTCGAAGTAGCGCCGCACGTTCAGGTAGCGCCACGCCGGGTCGGAGGCCAGCGTGCGCGCGCCCCAGATCCGGATGCCCCGGCCCGGGAACGCCCGGATGCAGTTGATGCCCTGCGGGTTCAGCAGGTCCTGCTCGCCCCGGGTGATCTGGAGTTCCAGATCGACCGCCCCGCGCACCACCTCGTTGGCCGGCGCCTTGTGCACGCCGCGCTCGGTGTCGTTGCGGGCCCACACCCCGGCCATGTGGCCGCTCGGCGGGACGTTCTGCTTCTGGCCCGTGGCCGGGTCGAACACCGAGATCCACGGGTAGTACAGCGCGGCCTGCGAGGAGTCGTAACCGGCCGTTTCCTGCCGCCATTCGCGGATCTCGCGGGCGTTCAGGCCGGGCGGCGGGTCGAGGATCGCCATCCGGTCGCCCATCGACTCGCAGTGCGCGATCATGCCCAGCTGAACGGCTTTCACGCCGTCCAGGTCGATCTCACCGCGCTCGTAGACGGCCATCAGGTCGGGCACCGCCACCACGCTGACCGCGTCGAGGGCCTCCAGGCCGCCGAAACCGGTGCGGTCGGAGGCGTCCCCGAGGAACTCGGCGGCGTCGACCGTCCCGTTGCCGCGCGCCACCTCGGCCGGCCGGCTGGGCACCGGCACCTGCACGGACTGGTTGCCGGGCCGGGCGAGCTGACCGGCGGGGGCGTTCTCCTCCACCTGGATCAGCTTGGAGCGCTGCCGCACCAGGTTGACCACGTAGTTGCGGGCGCCCTTGCGGGCCGAGACGTCGAAACTCTCGGCCACCCGGTCGCCTTCCTTCACCACCAGGGTGAACCGGTCCTCCGGGCCCTCGCCGGCGGTGTCGGCGACCTCGACGGTCAGCTGGCCGCCGTTGGCGTCCTGGCGGGCCAGGGCCGAGGTCTTGAACGTGCCCAGCTCCACCGGGTCACCGGGGGCGATCGCCGTGCGGCCCGAGGCCGGGCGGGTGCCCTCGCCGGCCGGCGCGCCGCCGACGCGCACCACGTAGGCGGCGGTGCCGCCGTTGCTGAAGAAGCCGTACACCGCGTGGGCGAGGTAGAGGCCCTCGGCGAACTCGCCGAACGTGGACACGTACTGGGCCCAGTTGCTCACCAGCACCGGATCGTTCAGCGGCCCGCTCGGGGCCAGCCCGACGAAGGCGGCCACCGACGTCCCCACCCCCTCGATGGGGCGTGAGCCACCGGCCACCTCCTCGACGTAGACGCCCGGGGAGAGGTACGTGGGCATGGGGTCTCCTTGCTGGATCTGGGGATTGGATGCTGTTCCAGCGTGGCTCCCGCGGCCCCGTGGGGGAACGGCCGGTGGGTTCCGGCACCAGGCAGGCCCGGATGACCGTTCGGGCAACCCTCGCTGCCCCCACCGCTGCCCACCCGGTTCCTGTGCCCCGGGCGTCCCCGAACTAGCCTCGGGACGTGAGCCTTTGGACTTCTCTGAGCCCGGCGTCGGCGCGGGTCGAGCCGGGAACGGACGCCTCCTTCACCCTGACGCTGCGCAACGACGGCGACACGGTGGAGGAGTACCAGCTCTCGATGGTCGGCGCCCCGGCGGCCTGGTCGGTGGTGGAACCGCAGTCGCTGCGCCTGTTCCCGGGCGCGCAGGGCACCGCCCAGGTGACCGTGAGCCCGCCGCGCAGCCCGCAGGCCGCGGCCGGTCCCACCCCGTTCGGGGTGCAGGTGCGGCCCCGGCAGAACGCGGACCTGTTCGACGTGGCCGAGGCCGCCGTCACGGTGGGCGAGTTCAGCGACGTGCGGGCCGAACTGAACCCGGGCACCGTGCGGGGGCGACTGTCCGGGCGTCCCCGGATCTCCGTGTCCAACTTCGGGAACGCACCGCTGACAGCCAGTTTCACACCCAGGGACGACGAGGACGCGCTCCGGTTCGACACCGGTGACCAGACCCTGGAGGTGGTCCCGGGGCGTTCCGAGGCCACCCGGCTGCGGATCCGCCCGCAGCGGCTGCGCCTGACCGGCCAGGAGGAGCGCTACCCGTTCCTGGTCGGGGTGGGCCGCGCCGGGCAGATCGACGACCCGCTGAACCGGCTGGAACCGCGCGGCACGTTCGTGCGGGTGCCGCTGTTCCCGAAATGGCTGATCGCCCTGCTGAGCCTGCTCCTGCTGGTGGTGCTGGCGGTGATCGGGCTGATGACGTTCCCGCTGCCGAACATCCGCACGGTGGCGCAGGAACTCCAGGTGCAGCCGGTGGCCGCGCCCACCGCGCTGCCCACGCCGCCGGTGGTGGCCACGGTGGCGCCGACCGTGGCCCCGCCACCGCCCGCACCGGCGGCCACCCAGCCGCCGCCCACGCAGCCGCCGGCCCAGCCTCCCGCCGAGGCCGCGACGCAGGCGCCGCCGGCCCAGACCGAGGCCCCGCAGAACCAGAACCAGCAGGACGACGAGGTGGCCGGCCTGCCGAAGGACGGCAACGGCGACGCCCTGGCCACGATCACCAGCCGGCAGGACGGCAACTACCTGACCGTGCAGAACGGCGCCCAGGACGACGGCACCCCGGTCGTCGTGTCCGGCCGGCAGAACCCGCAGGACCAGCAGGTGGCGCTGAACCAGTTCTGGGTGCTGGTCGGCTACGACGACGGCTCGATGGCCCTGTCACCGGGAAACGCCGCGGGCAGCACGCTGACCCGGGACGGCGACGTGGACCAGGTCCGCATCCGCACGGTGTCCGGCGGGGACGGCGCGATCCGGGCCGGACGCGTCGAGGACAACCAGCGCTGGACCTTCACCGACTCGGACGACGGCACCGTGCTCATCGTCAACGCGGCCACGGGGGAGTGCCTGACCAATGCCGGCGCCGACCAGCAGGCCCGGGCGCTGCGCTGCGAGGACCGGCTGAAACCGTTGCAGCAGTGGACGCTCGGGGACTCCTGAGATGGTCGTCCACCACCCCGGCGACCAGGACAGGCCGCACCCGCTGCCGGCGCGCCGGCCGGGCCCGGCCCCCACGGCCCTCGACGTCCTGCGCAGCGGTGCCGGGAACGCCGCCGTCAGCCGGGCGGTGGAGCGGTCCCGGCGCCCCCGCCCCGGCCCGGCCGTGCAGCGCGTCACCCGGGAGGAACTGCACCAGAACCCGCCGGTCCCGGCCCTGACGTTCCAGGGGCCGCCGCCCGGCACGATGGAGGAGCTGGAGAACAGCGTGGCGGCGCTGATCGGCTCGCTGAGCGAGCCGGTGGACCTGGACGCGCCGACGGCGCAGGTGGTGGAACCGGGTGGCTACCCGCTGCGGGTCACCGACCGCCAGTTCTGGCTGGAGCTGGTCGAGGAGTACACGAAGGTGTTCGGCCGGGCACCCGGCTACCGGCCGGGCACGGCGCCCGAGCTGAGTTTTCCCGATCCGGCGTTCGTCGCCGAGCTCGGCAACGTGTCCCGCTTCCGGCGGCTCAGCGAGATGCTGAAACAGATCGGCAGGCAACGGACCGACGCGATGACCAGGGTGGAGCCGGACGCCGAGCGGCTGAGCCGCGCCGACCCGGCCAACGCGCCCTTCTGGACCTGGCAGGAGAACCGGGACGACGAACTGGCCCGCAACAGCACGGCGCGCAGGAACCAGTACGACGCCACCGGCGCCGCCGCGGCGAACGGCCAGGCCCGCACGGGCTACCAGAGCGCACTGGCGGGTGCCTCGGGTTCGCTGGGCGGGCTCCAGGCGCTGCTGAACATCCGGCCCGGCGTGGTGATCGGCGGCGCGCACGGGGACGGGCAGGTCTGGGGGTTCCTCACCCGGAACCTGCCGGAGCTCAAGGCCTCCGGGGTCGGCACGCTCTACCTGGAGAACCTGCGGGACGACTCGCACCAGGCCTTCGTGGACGAGTACCTGGCCACCGGCACGATGCCGCCCGAGCTGCGGGCCCTGCTGGCCTCACCCGGCATGGAGGGCCTGCGCCCGCTGCTGGACGCGGCCCGCCGGGCCGGGGTGCGGGTGCGCGGCATCGGCGGCCACCCCGCCCGCAGCAAGCGAGTGCAGGGAGCACTGCACCGCCGCGCCGTCATGCTGAACACCTACGCCGAACAGATCATCACGGACGACGCGGCCGGTCGCGCGGGCGCGGGCGGGTACCTGGTCGACATCGGCGCCTCCCACATCGGTGAGCACCGGCGCCTGCCGCACGAGGCTCCCGTGGTGGTCGGGAACAACCCGCTGGCCGACGCCTTCCCCGGCCTGGACCAGCTGCTCGGCATCCCCGGCGTGGAACTGGCCGATGCCACCGATCCCACCGCTCCGGTCCGGCTTCTCCCCGACGTGGTACCGCGGACCTGAATCCGCAGGAGGTCTCATGCACGCACACGAAACCGGCCCGGCACGAACACCCCGGGACCGCACCGCCGTCCAGCGCACGGAGGTCGACGGGGTGCTCCGCTCGGCGGGCCGGCCGCTGGACGCCTCGGTCCGGGCCGACATGGAGGCTCGCCTGGGCGCGGACTTCGCCGGGGTCCGGCTGCACACCGGCCCGGCCGCGGCCCGCTCCGCGGCCTCGATCGGGGCCCGGGCCTACACCTCCGGCGACCACGTGGTGCTGGGTGAGGGCGGCGCCGACCGGCACACCCTGGCTCACGAGCTGACCCACGTGATCCAGCAGCGGCAGGGCACGGTCGCCGGCACCGACCACGGCGACGGCCTGCGGCTGAGCGACCCCTCTGACCGGTACGAGCGTGCGGCCGAGGCCAACGCCCGGCGGGTGCTCTCCAGGAGCGTGACGCCCGGTGCGACGGCGCCGGCGGACGCCTCCGGTGACCGGACCCGGCCGAAAGGTGCCGTGCAGCGCCGGGTCTGGGTGGGCGGCCGGCGGATCAACCCGGAGGCAGACGGCCTCACCGACCGGATGCGCGAGATGGCGGACGACCCGCTGGTGCGCGACTACCAGAACGAGCGCGAGTTCCGCCGTCACGCCGCCGGGATGACCGACCACCTGGGAAACCTCGCCCCCGGATCGTTCAGTCCCGGTACCTGGGTGCGGTTCTCGCCCACCGGGGTGAACATCGTCGGAGAGAACCACACCGAGGTCACCCTGACCGACGTCGTGCAGGCGGTCGGAACCCGCTCGTTCCGCTACGAACTGGTCAACTACGACGACCTGACGGCCCTGCCGGACACCTCGGCCACCCTCGACGCGATGAACGGCGACCGCCTGGCCCGCCTGGGCCTGACCCCGGGCGCGGACCTGGCACAGCACGGCGCCGAATCGTTGTTCCCGAAGATGGGCAGCGCCCTGGCCCGCCTGAGGCCCCTGCTGGTGGGCGAAAAGCCCGACCTCGACCCGATCAAGGAGTACCTGGGGCAGCCGGTGCAGCGCTACCTCAAGACCGCCTGGGCGTTCGCCGTGGAGTCCTCCGCGGCCCCCGTGCCCAGCGTGCAGCTCACCGGACCGCAGCAGACCCTGGCCCAGGTGGTGGCCCAGACCCAGGCCGTGCTCGGGCCTTTCGTCGCCGGGCTGCGACCCGACGGTTTTCTGGGCAACAGCATGGAGGAGAGGCGGGGCGGGCGCCTCGACGTGTTCCAGCGGCGTTCGTACAAGAAGGAGTTCGTGCCGGCCCTGCGGGCGTTCTGCGACGCCTTCCTCCCGGTGATCCGCGAGCGCGCCGGGTCCGACCAGCTGCTCAGCACCTTCGACCGCAACCGGATCGCGGGCACGACCAGCGACGTGCAGTCCATGGAGGCCTGGCGGGATGCCGCCATGCTCACGCTCGCCCGGCGCGCGGCCTCCGACGGCACCCGGTACATCGGCCTGGGCGGCCTGCACGTGGGCAGCCTCATCGGCCAGCTCGGCACCAGCGGCGGCTATCACTTCTTCTACCTCAACAACGGCCGCCAGCTGGCCGAGTTCCAGCAGCTGACGCAGCAGCGCCTGGCCGGGGTGGCCGCCGAGGACGCCGCGTTCGCGGCCCTGCCGCCGCGCCGGAACGCGTCCTGACCTGCCGCTCGGGATGAGCCACCGCTACGGCCGGGGCACGAGCCGCCCCATCTTGCGGTACTCGCGCTCGGCGCCGGTCCACAGATCGGCCGTCGTCACCACGTCGTCGCGGCCCGCCGCCAGGTAGGCGGCGGTCACCGCGGCGCTGTGGATGGCGCCGCCGGACAGCTCGAAACGGGCCGCCAGCGGTTCCAGTTCGAGGTCGGACGCCTGTGGGGCCACGGCCAGGCAGTGCCGCCAGAGCCGGGCCCGCTGATCGGCGTCCGGGAACGGGAAGTCCACCACCAGGTCCAGGCGGCGGGTGAAGGCCTCGTCGATGTTGGCCCGCAGATTGGTGGTGAGCACCGCGAGACCGTCGAACTGCTCCAGACGCTGGAGCAGGTAGGCGCTCTGCATGTTGGCGTGCTTGTCGTGCGAGTCCTTCACCTCGGAACGCTTGCCGAACACGGCGTCGGCCTCGTCGAACAGCAGCACGGCGTCGGTACGGTCGGCCTCGGAGAAGATCCGTTCCAGGTTCTTCTCCGTCTCGCCGATGTACTTGTCCACCACCGTGGACAGGTCCACCACGTACAGGTCCATCCCCAGGTCGGCGGCCACCACCTCGGCCGACATCGTCTTGCCGGTGCCGGAACCGCCGGCGAACAGGGCCACCACGCCGCGTCCACGGCCACCGCCGGAGCGCATCAGCCATTCCCCCAGCACCCGGTCGCGCTGCCGGGCCCGCACCACCAGCTCGCGCAGCGCGGCCAGAGGCTCGGCCGGCAGCACCAGATCGGCCCAGCCGACGCCGGGGGTGATCCGCCGCGCGTGCCGCTGGAGCATCGGCGCCGATCGCTGCCGGGCCGCCAGTTGCAGGTGCCGGCCGGTGAGCTCGTGCCCGTCCAGCGCCGCCAGTGCCCGGGCGGCGCGGACGGTCGCGCGCACCTGGGCAGGCCCGATCCGGTAGCCGGAGATCGCGGCGCCCACGTCGATACCCGCTGCCGCAGAGCCGATCTCGTCGATCCACCGCTGCACGTCCGCGGCCTCGGTGCCGGATGCCCGGGTGGCCAGCACGCCGCCGGTCACCGACCAGGCCGGGTCGAAGGGCTCCGGGCCGTAGAACAGCGTGGGGACGCCCGAACGCTCCAGTTCGCGGACCAGCACGGCTGCGGCGCCCGGCCGCGGGGGCAACGGCCCGGCCACGATCCCGGCTCCCCGCAGCCGCGCCTCCCGGGCGATCGCGGTGGCGGGAGCGACGGGGTCCCCGCCGGCTTGGTCGTCCTCGGCGCCCGCTCGCAGGTCCAGCACGACGGCGGTCAGGCCCGCGTCGTGCAGCGCGGCGGCGGCCAGCTCGCGGGCGCCCGCTCCGGGCCGGGACTCGTGCAGGTGCACCACGACCGGGTGGCCCACGCCGTCATGACCGGGGCCGTCGTGGCCGGCGCCGTCGCGTAGGTCGTCGCGGAGCAGGCGGCCCAGCCGGGCTGCCTGCGGGTGGAGGCCCGGCCGGGGCCCGGGCGTCAGCACCTCCACCGACCCGAGCAGTGCCGCGTCCGGGGTGTCGTCGCCGAGCAGATGGCCGATCACCCGCTCCGGAACCCGTAAGGCCTTGGCAGGGAACGGTTTCGCCGGTTCGTCGTCCAGCGTCACCAGGCCGCCGGTCAGCAGCGGGGCGTCCGGGTACAGCCGGGCCCGGGCCACCGCCTGGTGTGCGGCCAGCCCGGCCAGGTCGAGGGCCAGGTTCACGGTGGCCCGCTGCTGCGACACGTTGTCGTTCAGATACCCGTACAGCGGCCCGAACCGGGGGTCCACGTCCGGCGCCAGGGCCGCGACCAGGATGTGCAGGTCGAGCAGGAGCAGCCCGAAACGCTCGGTCAGCCTCAGCAGCCGGCCCCGGGTGACGGCCAGCCCGTACGCGTCGTCCTGCCCGGTCGGCTCGGCGGCGCGCCCGAGCAGATGACCGACGGCCTCGGCCGACAGCACCATGCCGCGCAGCGGGTCGTCGGCGGTGGGGTCGCCCGAGGAACGGTGGCGCACCAGCCCTGCCACCCGCCCGTAGAGCAGATCGAGCCGCTCCAGCAGGTCCTGCCCAGGATGGGACAACGGTTCGGGCAACGGGCCGGAGATCGGTCCGGCCTCGACGAGCTCAGCCATCGAGACCCCGGTCCCGCACGTCCACCACGGCCGGCTCGGTGACCGGCGGCGCCACCGGGAACTCCGGCGCCACCGGGAACGGCGTCACCACCACCACGTCGAGCGACGGTTTCAGTTCTCCGCCCAGCGCCGACCAGATGTCCGCGATCGAGCGGGACTCGGCCGGCACCGCCACCGAGATCGGTACGGTGCCGGTGATCTCGGCCACCGACGGCGGCAGGGTGTCCGGCGGCAGGATCTCGTTGCGCAGCAGACAGCCGAGAACCATCGACAGCAGCCGGTGTTCGTCTTCCGGCTCCCGGGTCCAGGCCGTCACCAGGTACGACAGCCGGAACCAGCGCGGTTGCAGGCGCCGCGCCCGCACCGCCCCGGCCGGGTCGCGCACGGCCGCCGCGCCCCGCTCGCGGCGGCTCACCTCCTCCCGGATGTCGTAGAGGTAGGCGTCGATGGTGGGGGAGTTGCGCCGCGCCGCCCAGTCCCGGCTGGGCGCGTCGAACACCACCTCGGCCGATCCGTCGGCCAGGGCCTGCCCGGTGATGAGAACCTTGAGCGACTGGTCGATCTCGTGGATCACAGGTAGCCCTCTCGCAGGGCGTAGGCCACGGCGTGCGCCCGGTTGGTCAGCTGCATGCGCGACATGATGCCGTGCAGAACGTTTTTCACCGTGCGCTCGGAATAGGCCAGCTGCTCGGCGATCTGCCGGGTCTCCAGCCCGTCCGCCACCAGGCGCAGCACACTCACCTCGCGGGGCGCCAGATACAGGGCGGGCCCGGCCGGGCTCCCGGTGCGCTGGGCCCGGCCGACCACGCTCAGCAGCTGGCTGAGCAGGTCGGGGGGCAGGTCGCCGTCGCCCCGGGCCGCGGTGCGCACGGCCTGGGCCAGCCGCTCTGGCGTCGCCTGGTGCCGCCAGACGATGCTCTGCACGCCGCATTCCAGCACCTTGACCAGCTCCGGCTCCCGCAGCTGCGCGGCGACGAACACCACCGGGCGTCTGCCGCCGCGCACCAGCCTGCGCAGTTCGGCCTGGGTCAGCTCGTCGAGCCGGTCGCTGACCACCACCGCCACCGTGTCGCTCAGGTCGGGGCCGGACCCGGTCGCCCGGCCCGGGCTCTCCAGCACCCGCAGACCGGCCCGGCCCAGGTGACTGATCACCCCGGCCCGCAGCAACTGGTCCGCGACGTGCACGGTGACGGTGATCTGCTCGGTGCTCCTCGGCGTGACGCCGATCTGCCCTGCCATCTGCACAGTGGATTCCTCAGCTCGATCGGGCCCCGCGAGAGGCGGGACGGTTCAGCGGTTTACCGGGCCTCGGCCCGGGAACCGTCGGGCGCGACCGCGAACCAGTTGCCGTCCACACCCTGGCCGTTGAGCTGGCCCGGCGCGGTGTCCTTGGCGAACCGGTACACCGGCCAGCCGCCGATCTTCATCTGCACGCTGCCGTCCTCGCGGTACAGGCTGCCGATGTTCTTGCGCTGGAGGCCGACGTACTCCACCTTGTGCGTGGCCAGGATCGGCGGCCAGGTCACGGCGCAGGCGTCGTTGCAGGTCGACTTCGACGGGTCCGGGGTGTCGGGGTTGAACCGGTAGAGCGTGAAACCCTGTCCGTCGGCGACGTATCCGCCGATCTCGGCCGACTGCACCACCTGGAACGTGACCGTGTCGTCGCCGCTGACGTCGGTGGTGTACGACTGCACGGCGCCGGTCGGGGTGCCCACCCCGGCGGCTCCCGCGGCCGGGGTGGTGGCGGCGCCGGCGGCGGTCGCCGTCGCCGCGGAGGCGGTGGTGGCCGCGGGCGCGGTCGCCACCGGCGGCAGCGCCGGGGCCGGGTCGGGGTCGTCGGAACAGGCTGCCAGCAACAGGGTTCCGCCGGTGACCAGGACGATCGGCAGGGCGATCGGCAGGGCGATGCGCTTCATGGGTGTGAACTCCTCGTGGAACGGGACCGGATCTCGGCCCCACTCCTACGAGTCTCGCGACCCGCGCGAGATTTTCCGTGCGTCAAATGACTGAGACGATGACTGAACGGACGACGCGAGACCCACCCGGCCCGCCCGTCCGGACAGCGTGCCGGTGCCCGTGGTGTCAGCGTCCTCGGCCGTCCGGCGCAGCTTTTCGGCCACCTGGGCGGCGTCCGCGTGGTCCAGGTCGTCCAGCACCGCCAGTGCCTGTTCCCAGCACGCCCGGGCCTGCTCCGGGCGTCCCTCGTCGAGGTAGACGTCGCCGAGCCGGCTGCTGGTGCCGGCCAGGAAGTAGCGGTTGCCCAGGGTGGTGAACATCGCCAGAGCCCTCTGGTAGCAGGCGATCGCCTCGGACCGGCGGCCCAGCCGGTGCAGCGCCAGGGCCACGCTGTCCCAGGCCGCGGCCTGCCCGTGCTCGTCGCCCAGCTCCTGCTGGAGGTCGAGGGCCGCCTGCCCGTGCTCCAGCGCGGCCTGGTGGTCGCCGAGCAGCGCGCTGGTGAAACCGAGGTTGTTCAGCGCCCGGGCCCGGCCGACGGTCGAGCCCGCGGCGGTGAACAGCTCCAGCGCCTGACGGCTGTGCTCGCGCGCCTCCTGGTGCCGGTGCCGCACCCGGTTGCGGCTCTTCACCGCGCCCAGCACCAGGTGCAGGTGGGCCTGCGCGGCGCCGTCGCCGAGCTCACCGAAAAGCGCCAGGGAGCGGTCCAGTTCGCGGTAGGAGTCCTCCGGGCGGCTGAGCCGGCTGTAGACCGTGCCGATGCCGCGGTAGGTGTGGGCCAGGCCCGCCCGGTCACCGCGGCGGGCGGCCGCGTCGCGGGCCACGTGCAGGGCCGCGATCCAGTCGTGCCAGTGCCCACGGCGGTCGAAGAACTGCTGCATGGTCCAGGTGAGCTGCCAGGCCTGTTCCTCCAGGCCGTGGTCGGCGGCCTGCCGGACGGTGGCCAGCAGCACCGGGTACTCGGTGTCGAACCAGGCGTTCGCCGTGGCCGCGTCGGCCGGCCGCACCGGGCCGGCGCCCTCGGCCGGCGGCGGCAGGTCGATCGGGTGCCGGTACGGCTCGATCACCCGGTTCGCCGCGTAGCCGGTGTGCAGGTAGTGGTCGACCAGCCGGCGCCGGGCGGCCCGGCGCTGCTCCTGGCTCTCGGTCTGCTCCACCATCTCGGTGGCGTAGGTGCCGATCAGATCATGGACGACGAAACGACCCGGCACGCGCTCCGTGATCAGATGCGCCCGGGCCAGTTCCGCCAGCAGCGGCCGGGTGCGCGCGGGGGTCAGCCCGGCCAGCGCGGCGGCGGCCGCCGTGCCCAGGTCGGGGCCGAAACGCAGGGCCAGCAGCCGGAACAGGCGGGCGGCGGCCGGGCCGAGCGCCCGGTAGGAGCAGGAGAAGGCCACCCGGGCGTCGGTGGAGGGCTCGGTGTCGGAGAACGCGTCCAGGCTGCCCGCCGTCGCGCGCAGTTCCTCGGCGAGCGCGGCGAGCGAGAACGTCGGGTTGGCGGCGGCCCGGGCGGCCACGATGGCCACGGCCAGGGGCAGCCGCCCGCACCGGGTGACGATCTCGTCCACGGCCCCGGGCTCGGCCGCCACCCGCTGCGCGCCGAGGCGCTCGACCAGCACCGAGCGGGTCTCGTCGGGGTCCGGCAGGTCGAGCGCGACCGGCTGGGCCCCCTCCCGGGCGATCAGGCCGGCCAGCCGGTTGCGGCTGGTGACGATCACCAGATGACCGGCCGAGCCGGGCAGCAGCGGCCGTACCTGTTCCTCGTCGCGGGCGTTGTCGATCAGCAGCAGCATGCGGCGGCCGGTGAGCAGACTGCGGAACAGCGCGGCCTGCGCGTCCACGCCGTCCGGCACCTGCGCGGGCGGCACCTCGAGGGCGTCGAGGAAGCCCCGCACCACGCCGGCCGGGTCGAGGGGGTCGCCGCCCGGGTCGAAACCGCGCAGGTTGACGTACAACTGGCCGTCCGGGAAGCGGGCCGCCACCTGATGGGCCCAGTGCAGCGCGAAGGTGGACTTGCCGATGCCGGCCATCCCGGTGACGGCGGCGACCACCATGGTGGCGGGTGCCCCGTCGCCGGGACCGAGCATCGCCAGGGCCCGGTGCGTCTCGGCGTCCCGGCCGGTGAACCCGGGCAGCGCGGCGGGCAGGTGGGCCGGTCGCACCCGCCGGGTCGCCTCCACCGTCGGAGCGCCGGGCGGTGGCTCGGCCTGGGCCGGAGCCGGGCCCGGGGCCGGGGTGGTACCTGGTCCGGAGGCCGGGGCGGTGCCGGTGCGTACCGAGCCGGCCGGCGGCAGTTCCTGGCGCAGCACCTTGCGGTGGGCGGCGCGCAGTTCGGGGCCGGGATCGATGCCCAGCTGCCCGGCCAGCCCGGCCCGCACGCTCTCGTACCGGCTCAGGGCCTCGGCCTGCTGCCCGGCGGCGGCCAGGGCCATCACCAGCCGGGCGTGCAGCGATTCGGTCCACGGGTGGTCCACGGCGGTGCGCCGCAGGATCGGCAGCACCGGGTGCGGGTCACCGGCCTCCAGGGCGGCGTCGGCGAGGGTCTGCACCGCCGCGATCCGTTCCTCCTCCAGGGCCGTGAACAGCGGGTGCCCCAGCACCTCCGGGCCCAGCCCCGCTCCGCACGGACCCTGCCACAGGTCCAGGGCCTGGATGAACAGCGGCACCGACATCCGCGGCCGGCCCTGCCCGACGGCGGTGCGGGCCTGCTCGGTGAGCTGCCGGAACCGGCCCAGGTCAACGGCTTCCGGGGCGAGGTCGAGCCGGTAGCCGCCGGAGCTGCGCACCAGGAACCGGCCGGGGGCCCGCATCGGCAGGTCCGGTTCGAGGATGCGGCGCAGCCGGCCGATGTAGCGGTGCAGCACGTTCACGGCGGTGGCCGGCGGGCGCTCGCCCCAGAGCACGTCGATGAGCTCGCTCAGGCTGACGGTGCGGCCCTCGCGCAGCAGCAGCACGGCGAGGGCGGCGCGCTGCTGCGGCGGCCCGAGCTCCAGCTCCGTGGTGCCGTGCCACACCCGCACCGGGCCCAGCACGCAGCACCGGACCTCCGGACCGGAAGGGGAGCCGGGTTTCAACGTTCGCCTCTCATGCTGGAGCACTGCCATGGACGGACAGTGAACGGGCAGCCGGTTGCAAAAATCTTGACGCGCCGTGAACCGGAGCGTCCCGGCGGCGCGGCTGATGCCCACCCGGTGGGAGACGCGCGTCACGTCCGGCCGTCACCAGGGCGCGCCGGGTCGGTGCGGGGACGCCCGTCCTGGGTTGCATTCGTTGCTCACCAGGGGTTTTCGCCGGGAGTTCAGTGGTGGTCCGGTGCGGCCCGGTGATGCCGTGGGCCGGAGGGTGCTGCCGCGCCGGACGGCCCGGGTGATCACCCCGGTGGTGCGACGCGGCCGGCCGGGACTGCCGTTCCGTCACCGGGCGGCCGTGACACCCGGTGACGGAACGGTTCGATCCGGGCATCTCGGGTGGTCGCCGTCCGCCGGTCGCTGGATCATCGGCACGTGTCCACCAATGTTCCGCAACCCACCCCGCAACCCACCCCGCAGGTGACACCGGCGTCCCCCGAGCCCGCCTCGCAGGTGTCCCCGGGAGGGGCAGGACAGGCGCCCGCCGGCACGTCCTCCCCGACGCCCCCACCGGCGTCCCCGCCCGGAACCCCGCCGCCCACGACACCCGGCCGGCGCGACGGCGGCTGGCCCGGTGGGCGCGTGGTGGCCGCGATCGCCGGGGCGGTGCTGGCGGCCCTGCTGATCGTGCACTACACCGGTGACCGCGACGACGACCACGACGGCGCCGACACCCGTGATCGGGACGGCGCCGACCACACGCCCACCCTCGCCGCCGACGGGCTGTCGGAGGGCCGGCTGGTGATCAGCGGAGGCACCGACCGGCTCACGGTGGTCGCCTCCGACCTGGGGGCGGACCTGGTGCGGGCCGCCACGCCCGAGGCGCAGCGGGCCGTTCCCGTTCTGCGGCAGGCACAACCGGGCGAGGTGTCGGTGTCGACCGTGCAGTCCGACACCGACGGTGGCGGCGGCACCGACCTGACCGTGCGCCTGTCGCGCGACGTGCGCTGGGACATCGCGGTGGACGGCGGCACCTCGCTGCTCACCCTCGACCTGGACGAGGGCCGGGTGCGCGAGCTGGACGTGTCGCAGGGCGTGTCGACGATCCGCGCCGACCTGCCGCACCCGGACGGCCTGCTGCGCACCCGGATCGGTGGCGGAGCGGGCACGGTGCACCTGACCGTTCCCTCGGGAGTGCCTGCCCGGGCGACGTTCTCGGGCGGTGCCGGAAGCGCCGACCTGGACGGCGTGGGTCATGGTGGCCTGGCCGCCGGTACGGTGCTCACCTCGCCGGACGAGGCGGACGACCGGCCGGCGTGGGAGTCCTCGGACCGGGTCGAGGTGGCGCTGGACTCCGGCATCGGCAATCTCGACCTGGAGCACCGCGACTGAGGCCCGACGGGGGAGATAGCTCACAAGACTCACAAAAAGGACATTACCGGGTTAGCGTGTGCGCTGGCAGAAGCGTCACGTCATCGCTCCGGGAGGTCCGGTGGGCACACGCAAGGGGACGACGGCCGCCGTCATGGGCGCGCTGGTCGCCATCGGCACTCTCGCGCTGGGCGGGACCGCGAACGCGGCCGCCCAGCAGGACGTTCGGCAGGACGTTCAGCAGGGGATCACCCACGAGGAGAACCCCCGGGTCCCCGAGGGCGCGGTCTGGACCGAGGCCTACTTCCCCTCCTCCGACCGCAGCGGGGTGCAGTTGCACGCCGACGTTCTGCGCCCGGCCGGGCTCCCGGCCCGGGCGAAGACACCGGTGATCCTGGCCGTCGGCCCGTACTTCTCGCACACCGGGCAGACCGGCCCGGAGGGCTACACGCAGACCGGGCCGTCCGCCCGGTTCGCGGACTTCACCAGCGGCACCGGCCTGTTCGCCCGCGGCTACACCTACGTGATGGTCGACCTGCGCGGATTCGGCGGCAGCACGGGCTGTCTCGACTGGGTGGGCCCCGGTGAGCAGGCCGACGTGAAGGCCGCCGTGCAGTGGGCGGCCGGCCAGAGCTGGTCCACCGGCCGGGTGGGGATGTACGGCAAGTCCTACGACGCCGTCACCGGCCTGGTCGGCAACAACCTGGACCTGCCCGCCCTGAAGGCCGTGGTGGCCCAGGAACCGCTCTGGGACATGTACAACTACCTGTTCAGCAACGGCGTCCCGCGGCCCAACGTCACCGGCACCCCGAACGCCTACAACAGCATCGCCACGATGCCCACGCTGCCCGACGACACCGCCCGCTACCAGGCCAACGCCGCCTACGAGAGCACCCACCCGGAGTGCCTGGCCGACAACCTGGCGAACAACGACGAGCCCGACCCGGACTCGTCCTACTGGCGGGCCCGCGACCTGGCGGCCGACGCGGCCGGCACCGACACCCCGCTGTTCGTCACCCAGGGCTTCATCGAGAACAACACCAAGCCCGAGGACATGGAGCAGTACCTCGACAACCACCGCGGCGTGGAGCGCGGCTGGCTCGGGCAGTGGGAACACGTGCGCGGTAACGAGACCAACAGCCAGGGGCAGCTGCTCCAGGGCCGGGCGGGCTTCTTCGACGAGGTCATGCGCTTCTACGACCGCTACCTGAAGGGCACGAAACCGCAGGTGCAGGACCCGGCCTACGCCATCGAGGACAGCACCGGGCAGTGGCGCGAGCAGGCGACGTGGCCGGCCCTCTCGTCGTCCACCGTTGCCGCCCTGGAGAACGGCAGCTACCTGGACGACGGCGCGGCCACCACCCTGGCCTCGCGCGCGGCACCCGAGGGTCAGCAGTGGGACATGGAGCACGCCGAGGATCCCGCGCCGGCCGCCGCGAAGAGCCTGTCCACCCTGGAGGCCACGACCAACAGCTACCTGACCTGGTCGAAACCTGTCACCTCGGCGGTGCGGATCACCGCCACACCGCGGATCTCGCTGCGCGCCGGGGCGAGCGGCAACGTGATGGTGCGGCTGTGGGACGTCGCGCCGGACGGTACCGCGGTGATGTTCGACGAGAACGTCGCGCTGATCGAGCGGGCCGGCCAGGTGAGCTTCGACCTGAAGTCCACCGACTGGACGTTCGCCGAGGGGGACCGGCTCGCCGTCCAGATCGGCACGATCGGCAGCGGCAGCTGGTGGGACACCCCCAGCGGCAACACCGTCGCGGTGACCCGGGCCAAGCTGTCGCTGGACCTCCAGAACCCGCGCTCGGACCGGCCCACCCAGGGCGACCGCTCGCCGTACCTCGACACCTACCTGCGCCAGTACACCCGGACCGTCACCAGCATCGGTGAGGGCACCTTCCGGCTGGGCCGAGGGTGAGCGGGCTGAGCCGGGGGTGACTGTCGGGCCGCACCTCCCGGCGGAGGGGGTCCTGGGCGGTGCGGCCCGACAGATCAGGTGAACCGCCCGGGGGTGGGCGGATGGCCCAGGCTTACCGGACCGGCGGCCCCGAGTGCCATGACCGGTCCGCGGATGTTCGTTTCCGGGACGCCCGGCGCCATTCCCGTCCGTGGTTGTACAGTGACTCTCGGTTAGATCACGGGATGCGCTGGGGGCGTGGATGGCAGATTCCGCCGGGGATCCGGTGCGCACGTCGTCGGTGGTCACCGACCGGCCGGAGGTGGCCGGTCAGCTCATCGGCCAGATCTTCGCCCGCACCCGCCTGCATCTTGACGCCGCCGACCAGGACTTCCGGTTCCGGGTGGTCCGCGCGCAGGCCGGTGAGCTGGCCTGCGGCGTGCAGCAATGGGGTTTCACCGGCCGTTCGGTGTCCGAGCCGCTGAGTTCCTTCACCACCGTGCTGGTCACCGGCGGCTCGATGTGCCAGCAGCGGCCGGGCCTGTCCGACGTCCCGATCGGCCCGGGCGGGGTGTGGCGCAGCGACACCGAGCAGGCCACCCACGCCACCTGGTCGCCGCACTCCACGTTCGCCACCCTGCACCTGCCGCTGGCCGGCATCGCCGACGCGGCCGGGGCCCCGGCACAGGTGCGCTTCCTCGACAACGTGCCGGTCGACGCGACGGCCGGGCGCTACTGGGCCCAGCTGATGCGCACCGCCTACCGGGAGGCGATCGCCTCCGGGTCGTCGCTGGCCAGCCCGCTGATCCGGGCCCATCTGGTGCGCACCCTCACCACCGCGGCGCTCACGGTGTTCCCGAACACCGTGATGACCGGCGGGCACCCGCACCGGGAGGGGGCGGTCGGCCCGGCCACCCTGCGCCGGGCGGTGGCGCACATGCACGCGCACAGCGACCAGCCGCTCACCCTGACCCAGATCGCCGAGGCCGCCGGCATCAGCGCCCGCGCCCTCCAGAGTGCGTTCACCCGGCACCACGGGTGCACCCCGATGGGATACCTGCGCAGGATCCGGCTGGAGCGAGCGCACCGCGAGCTGGAGGCCGCCGACCCGGCCCACGGCGACACCGTGGCCGGCATCGCCCGGCGCTGGGGGTTCGGCAACCCGGGCCGCTTCGCCGCCGCCTATCGCCAGGCCTACGACGTGCACCCGCGCGCCACCCTGATCGGCTGAGGACTCGCGCATCTGAAAGAATCCAGGCGTGCTGGAGGAACTGGACACTTCGATACTCAACGACCGCCAGCGCCAGATTCTCGGTCTCATCCAGAAATCGGCTCTGCGGCACGGCTACTCGCCCTCCACCCGGGAGATCGCCGATGCGCTGGGCCTGCGCTCCACGTCCACCGTCAGCCGGCACCTGCGCCTGCTCGAAGAACTCGGCTTCCTGCGCCGGGGCCGCGCCACCCGCCCGGTCGACGTGCGGATGTTCCTGGCCGGCGAACCGGCGCCGCAGGCCGGTGCGGAGCCCGGCTCGATCGGTGTACCGGTGCTCGGCGACATCGCCGCCGGCACCCCGATCCCGGCGCTGGAGACCTCCGACGAGGTGCTCGCCCTGCCCCGCGACCTGGTCGGCCGGGGCACCCTGTTCGGCCTGCGGGTGCGCGGCGACTCGATGATCGACGCCGCGATCTGCGACGGCGACCTGGTGGTGGTCAAGCAGCAGCCGGACGCTTACAACGGTGACATCGTCGCCGCCATGATCGACGACGAGGCCACCGTCAAGGTGTTCCGCCGGCGCGACGGGCACGTGGTGCTGGAGCCCCGCAACCCGGCCTACCCGCAGATCGACGGCGACCACGCCGTCATCCTCGGCAAGGTGGTCACGGTGCTGCGCCGCACCTGATCCGCCGGCGGGTGACGTCAGAACGGCTCGGTGTCGGGGAACGGCCAGGCCCTGGCGTCGTCCCCGTCGTCCAGGCCCACCCGGAACGCGTTGAGTGCCCAGGCGCTCATCGAGAAGCTGCCCATGCAGCCGAGCAGGTCGATCAGCCCGCTCTGGCCGAACGCCGAGACCGCCTCGGCGAACAGCGGTTCCGGCAGGTGATGACGCACCAGCAGGGTCGTCATCACCCGGTGTGCCAGCTCGACGGCCGGATCGGTGAAGGCCGGGTCCTGGCCCGTGGCCAGCCGGTCCAGGCACTCCCGGGGCACGCCCCCGGCCACCGCGTCCTCGTAGTGCGCGTACCAGGCGAACGGCGAGCGGTGGTGACGTGCCACGACCAGCACGGTCAGTTCCCACAGGCCGGGCGGCAGGTGGGTGCGGTTGCGGCAGTAGTCGCCCAGGGGCTCCACCACCTCGGCGCAGTCCATGTTCTGCGACCAGATCCAGAACGGTGGCGGCGGGACGGTGCCCGGGCCCAGGATGCGGTCGCGCAGCGCGGAACCGCGGTCGTCGAGTTCGGTGACGTCGAGCTTGCGCATGGTTCTCCTGTCGGTGCGGATCAGACGAGGGCGTCGCGGCGGGCGACCGGGTCGACCCCGGTCACCACCACCGGAACGCGAATACTGGCGCCGGTGGCGGTGTCCCGGCGGAAGTGCTTGAGGAAGTCCCAGACCAGTGGGGCCTGCACCGCGGTCTGTACGTGCGGCAGCCCGACCCCGGTCACGAACCGCGCCACCGGCCGGCCCGCCTCGTCGAGGTAGTCGCCGAACAGCCACCGCACGTCTTCGAGCATCGTCGAGAACGTCCGGTGGAACGGCAGGCCGAAGGCCCGGGAGGTCTCGTCGTCGCCGGTCACCAGCCGCCGGGACTCCTCGAGCGTCACCGCGGTGAAGCCGGGGACGTGCACGATCTCGCGCATCCAGATGGAGAAGTTCTCCAGGTGCTCCGCGGCCTCCAGCGGGTAACGGTCACCGCCGTCCATGGTTCCGGCCACGGCGACGAACGGCAGACGGACGCCCGCGTTGCGCCGGTAGGACTCCGGGTCGCCGAACCAGCGGCCCTTGGCGAACAGGTTGCCCGCCGGGCAGGGGGCCACCGCGGCCAGCACGTCGGGGTACACGCACGCCAGCACGCCGGTGGCGTCCGACCCGGCCGAGAAACCGGTCGCGTAGATCCGCTCGCGGTCGACCGGATAGCCACGCCGCTCCAGTTCGCCCAGGATGCGCGGGAACTCGCGTTCCACGTCGTCGTTCGAGCGTCCACCGTTCCACGGGAAGACGGCGATGAGCTGCTCGCGCCCCACCAGGGCGCCGAACCCCGTCGTCTCGGCCTTGTTGATCGGGTCGCCGCCGCCGTGCGACACGTACACCAGGGGGTACAGCTGGGTGCTGTCCATCGTGGACGGCGCCAGAACGGCGTACTCACCGGGGGTTCCGGCGCCGAACACCTCCTTGTGCACGCCGCGGCGCGCCCAGTAGGCGATCACGTCGGGGTGCGTCCCGTCGTCCGGGTGCTCGCGGTAGGGCGCCTGCATCAGCTCGACGGCGCGGGCGGCCCGGGAGGTGTTCCAGGCGTCGTGGTCGAAACCCGGCAGGGCGAAGGCGAAGGCGTGGCCTCCGGCGGGCGGGCCGGTGGGCAGGTACTGAACCATGGGACAGTCCTTTCAGGCGCTGTTGCGCTCCAGTTCGATGTCTTCGAGCGATCTTCCGGTGGTGGCCGGCATGAAGAACCCGATCACCCCCATCACCGCGATCGCGGCGACCAGCACGGCCGAGATGACGGTGATGCCCGAGGCCGACAGCAGCACGGGCACCAGCAGCCCCCACAGCGAGGCGGTCACCCGGGCCGCGAAATAGGTGAAACCCTGTGCGCTGGAGCGCAGCATGGTCGGGAACAGCTCCTGCGAGAACAGCTTGTACATGCCCTCACCGGCCAGCCCGGCGCCGATGCCGAACGCCAGGGTGTTGAACACCACCGTGAACGCGCTGAACGGCAGCAGCAGGAAGGCCAGGTAGGCGGCGAGTTCCAGCACGACGCCGACGCTCCAGACGATGCGCCGGTGCCGCCCGGTGCGGTCGACGAACCGCATGAACACGAACGAGCCGATCATCGTGGAGGCGATGCTGACGGCCGAGAACATCACGCTCTGGGCCTGCGAGGCGATGCCGAGGGCACGGGTGATGTAAGGGGTGAACGTGCCCCCGGTGGAGGCCGGGATGACGAAGAGCACGAACAGCATCGCGGTCCAGACGAACGCCTTCAGGTTGGCACCGCGGAACAGCTGCGCGGCATCGGCCGAGATCCCGGACTCCACCGCCGTTCTCCAGCGCACCGACTCGGCCATGCCCTGCCGCATCGCCCAGGTGACGAGAGCGATCACCAGCAGCAGGGCGAACACGATCCGGGCCCCGGCCAGGCCCAGCGGTGACACGGCGAACGCGGTGAAGATGACCACCAGCGGCCCGATCGAGCTGGTCACCATGGTGAAACCGACCATCTTGCCGCGGATCCGGGCCGGTGCGGTCTCGCTGACCAGGGCCAGCGACGTCGGGATGTCGGCGCCCACACCGAGCCCCAGCACGGCCGCGCCGATCAGCAGCATCGCCGGGTTCTGCGAGGCGGCCACGATCAGCGCGCCGAGGGCGAACACCAGCAGGTCCCACTTGTAGATGCGCTTGCGGCCCAGCCGGTCGCCGAGCCGGCCGCCGATCAGCGCGCCGACACCGCAGCCCAGGCCCACCGGGCCGACGGCCACCAGCACGCCGAGCGTGGTGTCGGACAGACCGAAGCCGGTCTTGAACACGGCCAGGGTGGTGGCGGTCGCGCCCATGGCGCCGCCGTCGAGGAAGGAGGCCATGCTGGCCAGAATGATGACGAGCCACTGCTTTCCGGTCATCCGGTCCGGTGGGTCCTCGCCGGTGCCGGTTCTGCTGTCGCTGCCCAGGGGGAGGGGGTCGTGGATCTGCACGGGGGTGCCTCGTTTCGTCGTTGAAGCGGAGGTCCTGCGGGGGTCGTGGGGGAGAGAGATCAGCCGTTGCTCAGCCAGATGGCCTGTGCCGCGGTCAGTTCCAGGCGGGCGGCGGCCAGGGCCTGCCGCACGCGGTCGGGGGTGCCCGGGCCCACCGAGGCCCAGGTGCGGGGCCGGGCCAGCACCCAGGCCAGGGCGATCGACGAGGGGTCGGTGCCCAGCTGTGCGGCCAGCTCCCGGCAGCGCTGCCGGCGCTGCCGCGAGAGCGGCGCGTCGAACGGGCTGAGGACGCCGGTGTCCTCGTCCGGGCGGGCGAAGTAGCCACCGGCGTTCGCCGACCAGCTCAGCAGCGCCAGCCCGGCGGCGTCCACGGCGTCGAACAGCGGCCCGTCGCCCGGCAGCGTGCTGCCGTTGAACCTGGCCGGGTCGGGCACCGCGAGGCTGCGGTGGTAGCTGGCGAGCAGCTCGTGCCCGCGCTCACGCATCATCCCGGCGAGGGCCACCAGGCGCCCGGGCGGCCAGTTCGACGCTCCCACGGCACCGGCCCGGCCGGTCGAGACCAGGGCCGCGACGGTGTCGGCGATCTCCTCCACCGGGCGGGCCGGGTCGTCGTTGTGCAGGACGGCCACGCCGACGGTGTCCACACCGAGCACCTCGCGGGCCCGGTCCAGCTCGCGCCCGACCACCTCCGGCGACAGCGGCAGGTCGACGCCCCGGTCACCGTGGCCGATCTTGACCACGGTGTCGAGGGCGCCCGGCGACCGGGCCAGCCAGGCGCCGACGGCGGCCAGAGCGCGGCCGCCCAGGTAGCTGACGGCCGTCTCGACGAACCGGCCGCCGCCGGCGTGGAAGGCGTCGAGCCGCTCGCGGGTCAGCTGCTCCGGCTCCGCGCCGAAGGCGCCGCCCAGCACGATCCGGGGTGATCCCAGCACGGTGGCGGGGGACGATGGTGCGGCTTCGTTGCTCACACGAGGATGCTCCGGCCCCCGCCGGTGCCTGAGCAAACCTACTTTCACCAGGAGCGATGCAGGATCCGGAACGCTCCGGCGCGGGATGGCGAGGGATCAGGGATTCGCTGCGCCGGTGTGCGCCCGCACGAACTCCAGGAAGGTGCGCGCCGCCGGGGTCAGCGGCATCGAGCGTCTCCAGCACATCCGCACCCGGAACGTCTGCGCCGGGTGCAGGGGCACGTGCACCACGTGCGCCGCGGGCAGCTTGGCCAGGGTCCCGGCCTGGAGGATGCTGACGCCCAGGCCCTCGTGCACGAACTGCGCCACGGTGGTGCCCACGTCGGCGGAGAACAGGATGCCCGGCTCGAAGCCCGCCGCCCGGCAGATCCGCCGGATGGCCAGATCGCCCTGACTGCCGGTCCGGAACGAGATGAACGGCTCGTTCTCCAGGTCGGCCACCGCCACCTGACCGGCCCCGGCCAGCCGGTGCCCGTCCGGCAGCACCGCCTCGTAGCGGTCCTCGGCGATCACGACCTGCTCCAGGTCGGCGGCCGGTCCTGGGTCGTCGATCGTGATCATGAAGTGACACTCGCCGGCGTCGAGCTGCTCGCGCAGCTGGGCGGTGGCGTCACCGCGCTGTTCCTGCTGCACGACGATCTCCTGGTGCGCCACGCTGAACCGGGCCACCAGGTCGTTCACGTAGTAGCTGGAGGCCAGCACCACCGTCTGCCGGGTCTGCCGCAGGTCGTGGCTGACCTGCCGGCGGCAGTCCTGCCAGGTGCTCACCATCGTGCGGGCGTACGGCAGCACGGCCTCGCCGGCGGCGGTCAGCCGCACCCGCCGGGCGGTGCGCTCGAACACCTCGGCCCCCAGCTCGCGTTCCAGCGCCTGGATGTGCCGCGACAGCGACGACTCGCTGATCAGGAACCGCCCGGCGGTCTCGGCGTAGCTCAGGGTGCGGGCGAGGTCGATGAACTCGTCCAGGTGATCGATCTGCACCGAGCCTCCTTCGCCGTCGGGGGAGGCCCATCGTAGGGGCGGCCCGGCCGTCTAGTGCTTCACGTACGCCTGTTTCGGGTACCAGCCGGGCTCGCGCAGCGGGCTGTCCGGGGTGGGCCGGTCGGACACCAGGCGCCGGTTCAGGTGCTCGCCGTGCCGGCCGTGCCGGGCGTAGTGGTCGAGCAGCAGGTCGTGCCCGAGGTCGTTGTCCAGGTCGCGCCACACGGTGTGCACGTGCTGCCCGGCCGCCACCGCGTTGTCGGCCTCGACCAGCAGGTGCGCGGTGGACACCCGGTAGTAGTGGGCGGTGTCGGCGCCGGTGCCGCCGGCCCAGGCGAAGCGCAGTGTGGCGGGGTGCTCGCGCAGGACCTGCTCGCGGTACTGCGCGGTGATCTCCTCCGGGCCGGTGCCGACGTAGCGCAGCAGCAGCTCGCGCACCGCGGCGAGCTGGTCCCGGTCCAGGTCGGCGCCGCTGACCCCGGACGGCGCGGCCCGGACGAACCGCAGCCGGGCCCGGTCGTCGTCACTGATCTCGTAGCCGACGATGCCGAGATCGACGTTGTCGGAACGCTCTTCGGCTCCCACCCGGGGCACCTGGCGGGTGACGAAGTCGGCCGGGGCGACGTCGTGGATGATCGCCTGCCCGCGCAGGTCCGCCGGCAGGGAGTGCAGGAGGTCCAGGGCCGCGCGGCCGTGCTCACCCAGCGGATCGAGCACCCCGGCGGGGATCGGCATGGCGCCCATCGCCAGCGGGGTGACGGTCAGGTGGCGCTGGGCCACCACGGTGAAGCTCAGCGACAGGTGGTGCCCGATCACCCGCCAGCCCCAGGTGTCCTCGAACCCGGGACGCCCGAACACGGTGAACCAGTAGCCGTCCGGGTTGCGGAAGTCGCCACCCAGAACCCCGAAACCCCTCTCGATCTGTTCCAGTTCGCGCAGGATGTTCTCGGTGGCCATCACCGCCAGTGCCTGGCTGTAGCCGCGCACGCTCAGCCCGGAGGCGAGCAGCGTGTGCGCGAGCGTGCGCTGATGGCCCACCAGCTGGGTCACCGGGACGCCCGTCCGGTCGGGTTTGGGGATGAAGTCCCAGTCCTCGCGCCGCGGGTCGCTCATCTCCGGGATGTGCATGCGGGAGCGCAGTTCCGGGCTCAGCGAGTCGAGCAGGGCCCAGGTGGCGAACAGCATGCGCTTGATGGTGCGCGGGGCCTCGTAGGTCATCACCGGTAGCTCGGGCACGGTCTTCCTCCGTCGGGTCAGGTCGGGTCGGGTCGGGGCCGGTCAGCCGGCGCCGGGGTGGATCACGGCGAACAGGTCGCAGTGCACCAGCGCGGGAGGCTCCAGCCGGGCGGCGACGGCCTGCCGGGCCGGGCGGTCGGCCGGGTCGGGGAACATCGCCAGCCACTCCCGGTTCAGCGCCGCGCGGTCGCCCGGGTCGGCCAGGTGGAAGGTCATCTTGAGGATGTCGCCGGGGTCCGCCCCGGCCGCCGCCAGCAGCGCCCGCACGTGCGTGAACACGTTGGCGCACTGCTGGTCCAGGCCGGGCGGCATCTGCCGGGTGACCGGGTCGCGGCCGGTGATCGCGCCGGAGGCGAGGAACGGGCCGATCCGGCTGGCCACGGGGATCGGGTTGCTGTGCCCGAACGTCTCCAGCTCGACGCTGACCCGCCGGGAGTCCACTCAGTCCTCCGCCACGACGCGGTTCTCCAGGGCGCCCAGCTGCTCGATCTCGGCCCGCACCAGGTCGCCGGGCCGCAGGAAGTTCCCGGTCGGCGCACCGATGCCGGAGGGCGTCCCGGTGGCCAGCACGTCACCCGGCATCAGCGTGAACACCTGGGACAGATAGGCGATCTGCTCGTAGATGTCGTAGATCATGTCGCTGGTCGGCCAGTCCTGGCGCACCTCGCCGTTCACGGTGAGCCGCATCCGCAGGGCCAGCGGGTCGTCGATCTCGTCGTCGGTGGTCAGCCAGGGACCGATCGGGCCGTGGGTGTCGAACGACTTGCCCAGGGTGAAGGTGGGGGAGCGCTTCATCAGCCAGTCGCGCACCGAGAAGTCGTTCGCCACCAGGTACCCGGCGATCACCGAGCGGGCCGCGGTGGCCGGGACGTTCTTGCAGCGGCGCCCGATCACCACGCCGAGCTCGATCTCGTAGTCGAGTTCGTCGGACAGGCCGGGTTTCACCACGTCGTCGCGCGGCCCGCCGATGCAGGAGACCTGCTTGTTGAACCAGAGCTGGCTGGTGGGCACGGGAATGCCGGCCTGCCGGGCCTCCTCGGCGTGCTCGCGGTAGTTCATGCCGATGCCCAGGTACTTCTGCGGGTCGTCCACCGGGGCCAGCAGCGTCACCTCGGCCAGCGGGTACGAAGGCCCGGTGACCGCGCCGATCCGCTCGGTCAGCGAGGGCAGCTCGGGCAGGATCGCCCGCAGCGACGTGCCGACATCCCCGGAGACGTCGGTGACGGAGACGTCGGTGCCGCCAGCAGCACCGTCCACGCGCCCGAGCCGGGCCGGGCCGTCACCGATCCGGAAACGCGCGATCCTCATGCCTTCTCGCCCCTCTGCCGGATCGACGTGCCGGCCAGGCCGGCCTTCTCCGCCTCGGTCGGCGGGAAGGCGAGCTCCCCGTCGGTGGTCATCTGGAAGCTGACGAACCGCCAGGCCCCGTCGTCGCACAGGCGCAGCACCTGGATGGCCGGGCCCGCCAGCACCCGTTCACCGCCGTCCGGGCCGGCCAGCCGGTTGGTGATCCGGCCGGTCACGATCGCCACGTCGCCGATCAGGCGGATGGTCAGCTCGCCGCGGGTGATCTCACGGTAGGCCCGGCGGATCGCCACGTGCTCGAGCAGCTGGGCCTTGTCATGGGTCAGGCCGGGGGCGTGGGTGTGCACGAGCGAGTCGTCGTACAGGTCCTCCAGCGTGGCCAGGTCGCCGGCGATCAGGGCCTCGCAGCGGCGCTTCTCGACCTGGAGGATGGCGTCCCGGGTGGCGCCGACGGCGACGGTGACGGGGGAGCGGCTCATCGTCGTCCCACATTCGCCGTGCGGAAACCGGTCGCCTCGCCGGCCTCGTGGCCGGGGCGGGGCTGGCCGACCATCGAGTGGTACTTGCTGAAGATGGCGTCGGCCTCGGCCAGCGGCAGCACCTGCTCGATGTCGGTGAACATCTCGCCGCCGGTGCGGTCCTCGACCATCCGGCGGATCACCTCGTAACCCTCGCCGCGGTGCGCCATCACCATGCCGTTCACCGCCTTCAGCCGCTGCTCCTGGAAGGCCCGCAGCGCCGCGTCCACGTCGCCGCCGGCAGCGAGGTGGTGGGCCAGGGCGCCGCCGTCGACGATCGCCTGGCAGGCGCCGTTGCCGCCGCGCGGGTACATGGCGTGGGCGGCGTCGCCGATCAGGACCATCCGCCCGTCGATCCAGTTGTCCAGCGGCTCGTGCCGGATCAGCGGGAACAGGTACACCTCACGGGCGTCGCGCAGCATCTGCCGCACGTCCAGGTGCACGATCTCGCACTGCTCGTAGTAGGGCAGGATCTCCTCGACGGTGCCGCGCTGGTTCCAGTCCTCGACCGTCTCGTCGCGCATCGCCTCGACCACCCAGTTCACCAGAACCTTTCCGGTGCCCTCGAAGTCGTTCGCGATCGGGTACACGATCATGCTGGAGCTCTGCGGGGCGCCGATGTGCAGGATGGTGCCGCCGCTGCCGAACGGCTCCATCAGGGTGGTGCCGCGCCACATCGTGATCCCGGAGTAGACCGGTTCGGAGTGTTCCGGGTGCATCTGCTGCCGGACGGCCGACTTGATGCCGTCCGCGGCGATCGCCAGGTCGGCGGTCACGTCGGGAGCACCGTCGAGGTGCAGCGTCACCCGGTCGTCGTGGTTGGTGTAACCGGTGCAGCGCACCCCGCTGACCACGGCGTCCTCGCCCAGCCGTTCGAGAACCGTTCGGTAGAGCAGCATCTGGAGGTAGCCGCGGTGCACGAAGCGCTGCTCGTGCAGGTAGCCCATGTGCACGCCGCACAGCTCGGCGTAGATCTCCTGGCCGTACTTGTTGTAGAAGATCGACTCGCGGGCGTCCACGGAGATCGCCCGGAACTCCTCCAGCAGGCCCAGCTCTTCGATTTCCCTGCTGCCGTAGACCTTCACGTCGATGCCCACGCCGAGGGGCCGCAGTTCCGGCACGGTCTCGTAGATTCGAGGGCGGAAACCCTTCTGGTGCAGACGGAGTGCGGCGGTCAGGCCGGCCGGTCCGGCGCCGATGATCGCGATGTCGAGGGGGGTGGTGGTCATCAGTGTCCTTCCCCGGGCGCCGGAGGCGCTGGTCGGGCGCGGAGTCGCGACGCACCGGGTAGCGACGTCGCCACGATCGACCGTAGAGGAAATCATTTACGATTTCAAACATGAAATCTCTTGCGATAGGGCCGGACGGCCCTTAGCTTCGTATCAGATTTCGTACACGATCCGGCTGCGGCCGGGGCGCGAACCGATTCAATGACGAGAAGGATTCAGCCATGACCGTGGTCGACATCAACATCCATCACCTGCCCGAGGACCTGTTCTCGAACCCGGCGATCCTCAACGGTTTTCTGGACAGCGCGCCGCGCGGCTTCGGGGAGATCGCCCGGATCGCCGAGCTGGACGACGGCCGCAAGCAGCTCATTCTGGAGAAGCCCGCCGGTTACCAGAACCTGAACTACGTCGAGGGCGACTACAGCGCCGAGGCCAAGCTCAAGGCGATGGACGAGGCGGGCGTCGACTACGGCGTGATGCGGGTACCGGTCTGGCAGGAGTGGCTGGGCCTGGAGACCTGCCGGGCGGTCAACGACAACGCCGCGCAGATCGTGGAGCGTTCGGAGGGGCGGCTGTTCTCCACCGCCTGCGTGCCGCCGTGGGGCGGCAAGGAGAACATCTACGAGCTCGAGCGCTGCGTGAAGGAGCTCGGGGCGGTCGGTGTGCAGCTGGCCTGCCACTACGGGCAGCTCTACCTCGACGACCCGGTGTTCGAGCCCTACCTGAAGGTGATCGAGAAGCTCGACGTGCCGGTCATCGTGCACCACACGCCGCTGCCGGTGGAGTGGCGGTCGGTGATCGACTACACCAACCTGCGGCGCGAGTTCGGCCGGATCACCGACCAGGCCACCGCCGTGGGCCGCGAGCTGTTCAGCGGCATGTTCGACCGGATGCCCGGCCTGCGGTTCGTCCACACCATGCTGGGCGGCAACTGGTTCGCCAACGCCGCCCTGCTCACCCCGCACGCCTCCACCAAGAAGGAGGCCATCACCCGGCTGGACCCGACCGGCGGCGAGAAGATCCGCGGCTACCTGGAGAACAACGTCTTCTTCGACCTGACCCACCCGCACTCCTGGGGCAAGGACCAGGTGGAGTGCGCGATCAAGGTCAGCGGTGCCGACCACTACATGTTCGGCTCGTCGTTCCCGGTGTTCTACGGCTGGATGAGCCAGGGTGTCGACTTCGTCCGGAACACCCTCGAGATCACCGACGAGGAGCGCGAACTCGTGCTGTCGGGCAACGCCAAGCGGCTGTTCAACCTGCCGATCTGATGACCGGCCGCAACGACCAGGACATCGACGGATTCTTCTCCACGGCCCGGGTGGCCGGCCGGGACCAGGCCGTCGAGCTGCCCGACACCGACTACACCGCCTTTCTCCTCGATCACGACGACCCGAAACTCGCTGATGTGCGCGGGATGTCGTACGAGGAGTTCACCGCCGACCGCTATCGCGCACCGTTCCTGCGGGACCTGCTCGCCGTCTGGCGCGGGCTGTACGACGAGCCGTTCCGGGGCATCACCTCCGACGGCTTGGTGCGGGAGAACCTCTACGCACCAGCGGATCTGGAACCCGACCCGGAACCGTACCGGGCCGCGGAACGCCTGCTGGCCACGCTCACCCCGGCGGAACGCCAGGCCGTGAGCCACTCGCTGGACGACCCGCTCTGGAGAGCCTGGAGCAACCCGGAGTTCGTGGTGCACCGGGTGGGCCTGCGCCTGGAGAACCTGACCCCCGCGAAGTCCTCCGCGATCCTCGGGGTGCTCCGGGCGTCCCTGAGCCCTGAGGGATACGATCGCGTCACCGCGGCCATGGAGCTCAACGGGGTTCTCGGCCGGCTGGTCGATCTGCCGGCCGTGATGAACGAGCGCAGCTACTGGTTCTCGCTCTTCGGGTCGCCGGACCCGGCGAACCCCTGGGGCTGGCAGCTGTTCGGGCACCACGTGGCGGTCAGCTTCGTCGCGGTGGGCGGTCGCCAGGTGATCGCGCCGGTGTTCCTCGGCGCCGAGCCGGACGGCGCGCCCGGCAGCCCGCCGCTGTTCGCGCACCGGGAGCGCCTCGCCCTGCGTCTGGCGGGCTCGCTCGACACCGCCCAGCGGGCCCAGGCGGTGGTCTACGAGTCCGTGCTCGACCCGAAAATGCCGGAGGGACGCCTGCATCCGGCGGACGAGCGGCACGTCGCCGGAGCCTTCCGCGACAACCGGGTGGTGCCCTACGAGGGCCTGGAGGTCTCGCGTCTGGACCCGGGCCGGCAGGCGCTGCTGCGGGAGATCGTCGAGGACTTCCTGCTGCTGCTCAAGCCGCCGCAGCGGGCCGTGACGCTCGCCGAGTACGACGCGCACCTGGGGGAGACCTGGCTGGCGTGGTACGGCGCCACGGACGGATCGCAACCCTTCTACCTGCGGGTGCACAGCCCGGTGATCCTGGCCGAGCTCGACCACCATGCCGGGGTGTGGCTCGGCAACCGGCTGCCGGCCCGGTTCCACGTGCACACCACGCTGCGTCACCCCAACGGCAACGACTACGGGCGGGCCCTGCTCGGCCGGGCGCGGTTCAGTGGCTGAGCCCCGCCTCGTACCGGGTGACGGCCTCGACGGTGCGCAGCTCGTGCCGGCGGGCCTCGGTCTCGATGGCGTCGGCCGGGGCGCCGGACTCGATCAGGCCGAGCAGCGCGTCGTGCTCGGCCAGCGAGGCCTCCGCCCGGCCCGGCGCGTACCAGAACGCGGACTTGCGGATCACCTCCAGCCGGGCCCACTCGGCCCGCACCATCGCGACCAGCCGCTCGTCACCGGCCCGGGAGGCCAGCAGCTCGTGGAACTCCCGGTTCAGGCGGCCGAACCGGGCCGGGTCGAAACCGGCCAGGGCCTGGGCCATCTGCTGGTTCAGCGTGCGCGCGTCGGCCAGGTCGGTGGCGGTCAGGTGCGGGGCCGACAGGGCGGTGGCGTAACCGCCGATCCGGGCCAGCAGACTCAGGCCCTGCTGCCAGGCGTTCGTGTCGAAGGTGCGCACCAGGGCCCCGACGTTCGGCACCATCTCCACCCAGCCCTCGGCCTCCAGGCGCCGCAGCGACTCGCGCCAGGGGCCGGCGCTGATCTCGTGCTCGCGCACGAGCTGATCGATGACCAGGCGGTGACCGGGCCCGTAGGTGCCGTCCATGATCCGCTCCTTGAGGACCTGGAACGCCTGCTCGGCCTTGGTGGACATGGCCCGAATCCTACTGAGAGGACGTCGTGACCCCCGAACTGCGGCAGAAGCTGCTGCGCACCCCCGTCGCCGCGTTGTCGGCACAGCTGCGCAGGCAGGGCCTGAACGACGTGGCGATCGACGGGCTGCGCCAGCTGGTGCCCGGCACCAAGATCGTCGGCACGGCCCGCACCCTGCGGTTCGTGCCGCACCGCGAGGACCTGTTCACCGCCCACGGCGGCGGGTACAACGCACAGAAGCGCCTGTTCGACACGGTCGGGCGGGGCGAGGTGATCGTCGTGGAGGCCCGCGGTGAGCCGGGGGCGGCGACCCTGGGCGACGTCCTGGCCCTGCGCGCCCAGGTGCGCGGGGCGTCCGGGATCGTCACCGACGGCGGCGTGCGCGACGCCGCGGCGGTGGCCGCGACCGGCCTGCCGGTGCACTGTCTGGGCACCCACCCGGCGGTGCTCGGGCGCCGGCACGTGCCCTGGGACACCGACCTCACGATCGCCTGCGGCGGCGCCACCGTCCAGCCCGGTGACGTGATCGTCGGCGACGCCGACGGGATCGTCGTCGTCCCGCCGGCCCTGGCGGCCGGGATCGTGGACGCGGCGCTCGCCCAGGAGGACGAGGACGCCTGGATCGCCGCACGGGTGGGCGAGGGACATCCGGTGCACGGCCTGTTCCCGATGGACGCCACCTGGCGGGCCCGGTTCGAGGCCCGGTCCGAGGCCCGTGACGGGGCCCGTGACGAGGACAGGCCGTGACCGTCTCCGCCGGGGATCTCAGCAAGTCGCAGACCGCCTACCTGTGGCTGCGTGAGCGGATCGCGACCGGCGCGTTCGGGCCCGGGTACCGGCTGGTGCTCAGCTCCCTGGCGGCCGAGCTCTCGATGAGCGTCGTCCCCGTGCGCGAGGCCGTACGGGCCCTGACCGCCGAGGGACTCGTCTCGTTCGAGCGAAACGTCGGCGCCCGCGTCGCCCTGCTCGACGACGCCCAGTACCGGTTCGCCCTCCAGACGATCAGCGTCGTCGAGGGCGCGGCCACCGCCCTGGCCGCGCCGCTGCTGACACCGGCCGACCTGGCCCGCGCCCGGGAGCTGAACGACATGGTGCGCCAGGGCCTTCCGGACCTCGACCCGCGGGTGTTCCGCACGGTGAACCAGGAACTGCACCGCACCCTGTACGCGCCCTGCCCCAATCCCCGGCTGCTGGAGGTCGTCGCGTCCGAGTGGGCCCGCCTGGGACACCTGCGCGACTCCGCCTCCGGCATCGTGCCCGGCCGTGCGTCGGCCACGGTGGCCGAGCACGACGACCTCATCGACCTGATCGAGAACGGTGCCACGGCCACCCGGATCGAGGCCGCCGTGCGCCGGCACCGCACCGGCTCGCTCCCCGCCGACCTGGCGGTCCGTCACCCCGAGGCCGGTCCGTGCGACCCGCCCCTACCCGCAGGAGCGTGAATGCTGTCCGACGACACCCTCGATGCGCTCGCGCGGGAACTGGCTCAGGCCCACGAGACCCGCACCACCGTACCCAGGATCACCGAGCGCCATCCGGAAGCCACGGTGGAGGACGCGTACGCGATCCAGCGCCGGTGGCGAAAAAGGCGTATGGACGACGGACGTCGCCTGACCGGCCGCAAGATCGGGCTGACCTCCCGGGCCATGCAGGAGGCCACCGGCATCACCGAACCCGACTACGGCGTCATTCTCGACGACACCGTGTGGGACAACGGTTCCGTCATCCCGTTCGACGCCTTCTCCAACGTGCGCGTGGAGGTGGAACTGGCGTTCCTGCTCGGCGCCCCGTTGGAGGGCCCGCACTGCACCCTGCCCGACGTGCTGGCCGCCACCCGCTACGTGGTGCCCGCCCTGGAGATCCTCAACTCCCACATCGAACTCGCCGGACGGACGATCGTGGACACCATCGCCGACAACGCCGCCTACGGCGGCATCGTCACCGGCGGCAACCCCACCCGCCCGGAAGACACTGACCTGCGGTGGGTCTCGGCCCTGCTCTACCGCAACCAGACGATCGAGGACAGCGGCGTGGCCGCGGCCGTGCTGAACCACCCGGCGGCCGGGGTGGCCTGGCTGGCGAACAAGCTGCACCGGCACGGCGACCGGCTGGAGGCCGGCGAACTCGTCCTGGCCGGGTCGTTCACCCGGCCGATGTGGATCTCGCGCGGCGACAGCGTGCTGTGCGACTACGGCCCGATGGGAACGATCACATGCCGTTTCGCCTGAACCCGGTGCCCGGCCCGACCCTGCGGGAGACGCTCGCCGCCGCGGACCGGCCGCTGGCCGGGATGTGGGTGTGCAGCGGCAGCCCGCTGGTGGCCGAGATCTGCGCCGGCGGCGGCCTGGACTGGCTGCTCATCGACATGGAACACGCACCCAACGGCCTGGAGTCGGTGCTCGCCCAGGTGCAGGCCGTCGCCGCCTACCCGGTCACCCCGGTGGTGCGCGTCCCCTCCGCCGACCCGGTCGTCATCAAGCAGGTGCTCGACCTGGGGGCCCGCACGATCCTGGTGCCGATGGTCGGCTCGGAGCCCGAGGCACAGGCCGTGGTACAGGCCGCGCACTATCCGCCCCGGGGCCGGCGCGGCGTCGGCTCCGCCCTGGCCCGCTCGGCCCGCTGGAACCGGATCGGCGACTACCTCACCGCCGCCGCGGACCACGTGTCGGTGCTGGTGCAGATCGAGACCCTCGACGCCGTCGGCGACGCCGCCGCGATCGCGGCCGTCGACGGCGTGGACGGGGTGTTCGCCGGTCCCTCCGACCTGGCCGCGTCGATGGGCCTGATCGGGCAGCAGACCCATCCGGACGTCGTCGCCGCCGTGCGGCGCGTCTTCGCCGGGGCGAAGGAGGCCGGAAAACCCTTCGGGGTGAACGCCTTCGACCCGGCCGTGGCCGACGCCTATCTGGCCGACGGCGCCTCGTTCGTGCTGGTCGGCGCCGACGTCGCCCTGCTCGCCCGGGGCGCCGAGGCGCTCGCGGGCCGTTTCCTGCCCGGCGGCGTCACCACCCGCCCGGGCTACTGACCGCATCACCCCCGGCAGCCGCCGGGACGTGCATGCATTGATTTCGGTGACTGCGCCGCCGCGGTGTGGACGACCGTGCCCCGGTCGGCGACCGTTGCCGCATCACGACGCCACGTCAATGAAGACCGTTGCGATCCAGGAGGTATCCCACCGTGTTGCGTGCATCCGCCCCGCCCCCCGGCACCACGCCGCGGAACACCGGCCCCGAACCCGATCAGCCGGGAATCCGTAACCCAAAGGGAGACAGTGTTTTCCAGACTCTGAGCGGATACGGCGCCCGGGGCGCCGTGATCATCGTCTGGCTCGCCCTCATCGTCGTCTACGGCGTGCGGGAACCCGGTGTCTTCCTCACCACCGGCACCTTCCAGACCATCTTCGGCAGCCAGCAGGCCCTGGTCTTCCTCACCGTCGCCCTGATGTGCACCATCTGCGTGGGCGAGTTCGTCGACCTGTCCGTCGCCTCGGTGTTCGGTCTCACCGCCGTCACGATGACCGTGCTCACGGTCGAGCACGGCTGGAACGTCTGGGCCGCGAGCCTGGCGGCCGTCGTCCTCGGAGCTGTCTGTGGAGCCGTGAACGGCCTGCTGGTGGTGCGTTTCGGCGTCAACGTGATCGTGGTGACGCTGGGCATGGGCACCTTCCTGCTCGGCGGCGCGCTGTGGATGACCGACCTGCTCCCGGTCAGCGGCATCGACCCGGGCTTCTCCCGCATCGCCCTGCAACCGGTGGCCGGGCTGCCCCTGAGCTTCTACGAGGGCCTGCTGCTGATCCTGGGTTTCGCCTATCTGCTGCACCTGACCCCGCTCGGGCGCAACATGCGCTTCGTGGCCGCCAACCGTGAGGTCAGCCGGCTGGCCGGGGTGCGGGTGAGCCGGGTGCGGTTCGGCTCGTTCGTGGCGGCCGGCACCGTGTGCGGCGTCGGCGGGGTGCTCTCGGCGGCCTCCACCGGTGGTTTCGACCCGTCGGTGTCGCAGAGCTACCTGCTGCCCACCTTCGCCGCCACCTTCCTCGGCACCGCGATCCTGCTGCCGGGCCGGTTCAACCCGCTGGGCACCTGGATCGCCGTCTACTTCCTCGCCACCGGCATCCTCGGGCTCCAGCTGATGGGGGTGGCCGGCTGGGTCAGCAACGTCTTCTACGGCGGGGTGCTGATCGTCGCCGTCAGCCTCTCCACGGTCCTGCACTCACGCTCCTCCTGACCACCACCCGGGAGTCCCGCCATGAGAACCCCTCATCTGATCACCGCTCTCGCCGCCACGCTGGCCCTGGCCGCCTGCGGATCCGGCTCCACCACGTCGCCGTCCGGCGCCGCCACGGCAGCGGCCCCGGCCCTGGCCGGCGAGGTCGCGAAGATGTCGCAGCCCCAGGACGCCTTCCCGGTCCCGTCCGAGCCGATCAGCGACATCACCTCGCTGCGCGGCAGGACCGTCTACTACATCCCGATCACCCAGCAGGCGCCCTCGTTCACCGTGACGGCCACGGCCCTGACCGAGGCCCTCGACGCGGCCGGTGTGAAGACCCAGATCTGTGACGGCGGAAGCAATCCCAGCTCCATCGCGGCCTGCGTCAACCAGGCGGTGGGGGCCCGGGCGGCGGGCATCATCACCGACGCGATCCCCTACGCGATGGCCGCGAACAGCCTGGACGCCGCGCAGAAGGCCGGCGTGCCGGTGCTGATCGCCGACCAGATCCCGGACGACGACCACCCGGCCGGCGACACCCTCGCCTACCAGGAGGGCGCGGGCACCGAGATGCTCAGCGCGGTGGCCACCTGGATCGTCGCCGACTCCGGCGGCACGGCCAAGATCGTGCTGAACGCGGCGACCGACAGCCCCTCGGCCCGGGCCTACGCCCAGGCGGCCGAGAAGGTGGTCGCGGACAGCTGCCCGGACTGCACCCTGACGGTCAACGAGATCAGCAGCGCCAACTTCTCCCTGATCGGGTCGCAGACCAGCTCGGCGGTGCTCAAGACGCCCGGTGTCGGCTACGTGGTCTCGGAGTTCGACCAGTACCTGCAACCCACGATCACCGGTGTTCAGCAGTCGGGCCGGGCGGCCTCGGTGAAGGGAGGCTCCAGTGCGGCGACGCTGGCCTCGCTGAAGATGCTGAAGGACAAGAACTTTCTGCACGTCGAGGCGGCCCAGGCGCTGCCGTTCCAGGGCTGGACGCTGGCCGACGCGGTGATGCGGTTGGCCCTCGGTCAGGAGGTGCTGGAGCACGAGGTGCCGTTCCGGCTCTTCACCGGCGACAACATCGGTGACGTGCAGCTGACCGAGGAGGCCCAGGCGTCCGGTGAGTGGTTCGGGCCCAGCGGTTTCCAGGACCAGTTCCGTGAGCTGTGGGGTGTGGCGTGAGCGGCGCACCGCGTCTGGAGATCACCGGGACGTCCAAGACCTTCGGCCGTCACCGGGCCCTGGACGACGTGTCGCTCGAGGTCGTTCCTGGTGAGATCCACGCGCTGATCGGCCAGAACGGCTCGGGCAAGTCGACCCTGGCCAAGATCCTCACCGGGATCCACGCGCCCGACCCGGGCGGGAGCATCCGGGTGGACGGTGTCGCCCTGCGCACACCGGTCAGGCCCCTGGACGCCCGGGCGGCCGGGGTCGCGGTGGTGCACCAGAACCTGGGCCTGGTGGGGCATCTCACGGTGCTGGAGAACCTGCGGGTCGGCCGCTACCGGCCGGGCCGGTTCACCCGCCGGATCAGCCGGCGCACCGAGCGGGCGCAGGTGGCGCCGCTGCTGGAACGCCTGGGCCGGCCCCTGCCCCTGGACGAGCCGGTGGCCTCGCTGACCGAGGCCGACCGGGCCGCGGTGGCGATCGCCCGGGCCCTCCAGGACGCCGACTCCGGGCGCGGGGTGATCGTTTTCGACGAGTCGACCCGGTCGCTGAACCGCCGGACGATGGAGAGTTTCTACGCCCTGGTGGACGAGGTGGTCGCCACCGGCACGTCGGTGCTGCTGATCAGTCACGGGCTGGAGGAGGTGATCGAGGTGGCCGACCGGGTCACCGTGCTGCGCGACGGCCGGGTGGTCGCGGCGGGCACGCCGACGACCGGGATCACCGAGACCGATCTGGCCCGGCTGGTTCTCGGCCGGTCGCTGTCGTCGTCCGCCCCGGTGACCGACCCGGCGGTGCTCCGGGCCGGGCCGAAGGCGGCCGTCCGCGGACTGTGCGGGGCGGTGGTACGCGACCTGGACCTGGAGGTGCGGCCGGGGGAGGTGCTCGGGGTGACCGGGCTGCCGGACTCGGGTTACGGCGAGATCCCCTACCTGGTCTCGGGTGCCACCCCGGCCCGGGCCGGCACGCTGACCCTGGCCGATCGCACGCTCGACCTGACCCGCCTGGACGTCGGTGTCGCGATGGCGAGCGGCATCGCCCTGGTCCCCGAGGGCCGGGAGCAGGCCGGCCTGGCCACCGCGATGTCGGCCCGGGAGAACATCCTGCTGCCGGCCTCCAGCCGCCGGGGCGGCCGGTTGCGTCCGCTGGAACGGGGCGCGGCGCGGGAGGTGGCGCAGGAGTGGATGATCCGGCTGGACGTGCGGCCGCACGCGCCGGACCTGCCGGCCGGCAGCTTCAGCGGAGGCAACCAGCAGAAGGTGCTGCTGGCGAAATGGCTTGCCACCCGGCCGGAACTGCTGGTGCTGCACGAACCCGGTCAGGCCGTGGACGTCGGTGCCCGGCAGGCGATCATCGCGACGGTGCGGGCGGCCGCCGCCTCGGGCTGCGCGGTGCTGGTGGCCGGAGGCGACGAGAACGAGCTGTCGTTGCTGTGCGACCGGGTGCTGGTGCTGCGCGACGGCGTGGTGGCGGCCGAGCTGTCCGGCCCGGTGGACCCGGACGACGTGGTGCACGCGACCTTCGCCGGGGCCGGGCGCCGGGGGCTGCGGCCCTCACGCCGCCCGGCCTGAGGCGGCAGGCTCTCACGGCTCTGGCCGTCTCGGGCCGTGTCGCCGTCTCGGGCCGTGTCGCCGTCTCGGACCGTGTCGCCGTCTCGGACCGTGTCGCCGTCTCAGGCCGTGTGGCCGTCGAGCCTTCTGGCCTGCACCGATCGATCTTCCCCGATCGGTTGATCGCGTTCGGTGCAGGCTATGCGTGCGTTTCGTGGGGAGGGGCGGGCACTTGCCGCCCCTCCCTCGTCGTCCTAGGCTCAACTAGCACGATCTAGTTGCGCCGGTCACAGGGAAGTGGCCGCAGGCGAGAGGAACCACTGCGATGACAGCCCCCAGCGTTCAGGACGGCATCGACAAGGCGGGCTCGGCCGTCAACCTGCTCTGGAAGCCGGGCGCGCGGGCCTGGACGCCCGAGGTGATCGAACCGGAGTACGCCGGCTGGAAGGTCGAGCAGCACGCCTGGTACGACTTGGTGACCATCGCCGACCTGTCCCACCACATGTCCGACACGGTGATCGAGGGCCCGGACGCGACCGCGGCCCTGGCGGCGGTCAGCGCGAACAACTACGAGAAGTTCGCGGTCGGGCAGGCCAAGCAGTTCGTCCCGGTGGCCGAGGACGGCAACATCATCACCGACGGCATCCTGCTGAAGGAGTCGGACGAGCGCTACCTGCTCAGTGGTGTGCCGGCCGCGCAGAACTGGGTGACGTACCACTCCCGCAGAATGGGTTTCGACGTCACGTTCGAGACCAACCGGGAGACGTCCGCCCGCCCGGAGGGCGTGGACCCGATGGTGTTCCGTTACCAGATCCAGGGCCCGCTGGCCGCCGAGCTGATCGAGCGGGCCTTCGGCGGTCCGCTGCCGGAGACCAGGTTCTTCCACTCCGCCCCGGTCTCCCTGGGGGGCAGGAACTTCCGGGCCCTGCGCCATGGGATGGCCGGGCAGGCCGGGTTCGAGTTCATCGGGAACTGGGCGGACGCCGGCTTCGTCAAGGACGCCCTGATGACGGCCGGTGAGCCGCTGGGCCTGGTGCACCAGGGGGCCTGGGCGTACCCCACCGCGAGCCTGGGCAGCGGCTGGATCCCCTCGCCGACCGCGGCGATCTACACCCAGCCCGAGCTGCTCGAATACCGCCGGTCCATCCCGCTGTTCTCCTACGAGGGGATGAAACCCCTTCAGGGGAGTTTCTACTCGGAGAACATCGAGGACTACTACTGCTCGCCCTACGAACTCGGCTACGGGCGCTCGATCTCGTTCGACCACGACTTCATCGGCCGGGACGCGTTGACGAAGGCGAGGACGGACGCCCCGCGCACCAAGGTCACCCTGGTGTTCGATCGCGACGATGTGCACGCCGCCCTGGGCGAGGACCCGGGATTCGTGCACCACTACTGGCGCAACCGGGTCGAGACGCGCGACGGCCTCCGGGGCGTCACCTTCCAGACCGGCTGGCTGGACTCCGAGAACACCGTGCTGGCGCTGACTCTCGTGGACAGGTCGATCGCGGAGCCGGGTACCGAGGTCGAGGTGGTCTGGGGACAGCATCCTGGTCAGGGCACGGCCCCGGACGCCGACCTCGGCTTCCCGCGCCTGCGCGCGACCGTCCGGCCCTGCCCCTACAACGAGGTCTCCCGCACCCGCTACCGCCAGGACTGACCTCCTGATCGGCCGACCGCGGTGGTCCGGGACCACCGCGGCGTCCCGTCATGCCCCTTTTCGTGTTCCGGAACCGGAGGACGCACGACATGTCCATCCCCACGGCCTCACCCGCCGACATCCGCACCCTCCTGGCCGGCCACTCCCTGGAGATGACCGGCAAGGACGTCCCCCATCTGATCGAGGCCCGCGACAGCATCCCGCCGGGCACCCGGATCAACGTGACCTTCCTGGAGAACGAGGACCTGCCCGTCCGCGTCGAGGCCGCCCGCACCGTCCGCGAGAGCGGATTCGTTCCGGTGCCGCACCTCTCGGCCCGCCGCCTGGCGTCACCGGCCGCACTGGAGGAGTACCTGGGTGCCCTGCGGGAGGCCGGCGCCTGTGACCAGGTGTTCGCCGTCGGTGGCGATCCAGCCGTCCCGCACGGTCCGTACCCGGACGCCCTGTCGATCATCCGCTCCGGCCTGCTGGAAAGGCATGGTGTACGCCATGTCTCGATCGCGGGATATCCGGAGGGACACCCCGGAATCCCGGACGCGGAGCTGTGGGCGGCCCTCACCGCCAAGGCCGCGGCGCTGCGGGAGCAGCAGCTGGACGGCGCGATCATCACCCAGTTCGGCTTCGACGTCGACCCGGTGCTGACCTGGATCGAGCGGGTCCGCGCCCTGGGCGTCACCCTGCCGGTGCGCGTCGGTGTGCCCGGCCCGGCCGGGATCCGCCGGCTGGTGCGCTACGCCACCCGTTTCGGGGTGGGCACCAGCGCCGGGATCGCCAGGAAGTACGGGTTCTCGATCACCAACCTGATCGGGACGGCCGGACCGGACGTGTTCCTGGCCGAGCTCGCCGGGCGGCTGGACGCCGGGCGGCACGGCGAGGTCGGGGTGCACTTCTACACCTTCGGCGGAATCGGCGCGACATCACGATGGATCAAGGACTTTCAGGAAGGGAACGACCGATGAGCCTCACCGACGTCACCGAGCGGATCGCCTCACCCCGGCCGGTGGTACGCGACCAGGCCGTGCTGATCGTGCACGGCCGCGACCGCACCGGCATCGTCTCGGCCGTCACCACGACGCTGGCCGGGCACGGCGCGAACATCGTCTCGCTGGACCAGTACTCCGACGACCCGACCGGCGGGGAGTTCTTCCAGCGCACCGTGTTCCAGCTGGACAACAGTGCCGCCGCGCTGCCCGCGCTGGAGCACGACATCGCCGGCCGGGTCGGGGAACTGGGCCTGTCGTACCGGATGAGCGACCTGTCGGTGCCGAAACGGGTGGCGATCTTCGCCTCGAAGTCGGACAACTGCCTGCTGGACCTGCTCTGGCGCCAGCGCCGCGGTCAGCTGCCGATGACCGTGTCGATGGTGATCTCGAACCATCCCGACACCGCCGACCTGACGCGCTCCTTCGGCGTCCCGTTCTTCCACGTGCCCTCCTCCGGGCCGGACAAGTCGGCCGCCGAGGCCGAGCACCTGAAACTGTTGCGGGGCAATGTCGACCTCGTGGTGCTGGCCAGGTACATGCAGATCCTCTCGTCGGACTTCATCGAGCAGGTGGGGGCACCGGTCATCAACATCCACCACTCGTTCCTGCCCGCCTTCATCGGCGCCGGGCCGTACGCCAAGGCCAAGCAGCGGGGCGTGAAACTGGTCGGCGCCACGGCCCATTACGTGACCGAGGACCTCGACGAGGGGCCGATCATCGAGCAGGACGTGGTGCGGGTGTCACACGCCGACAGCGTGCAGGAGCTCGCCCGGCGCGGCGCCGACGTGGAACGCGCCGTGCTGTCGCGCGCGGTGCGGTGGCACGTCGAGGACCGGGTGATTCGCACCGGCAACCACACCATCGTCTTCGCCTGAGCGCCTGAGCGCCTGAGCTCTTGAGTGCCTGAGCGCCTCAGGCCGACTCGCGCACCACGACCCGGGCCGGGGTGGCCAGCAGGTGGTCGGCCCCGGCCCCGGCCACCTGGCGTGCCGCCCGCCGGCCGTGTGCCTCGGCGTCGATGTACACGGTGGTGAGGGCGGGGGAGGACAGAGCCGCGTACTCGGTGGCGTCGTACCCGATCACCGCCAGGTCGCCGGGCACCGTGCGCCCGGTCAGGTGTGCGCACCGCAGCACGCGCAGGGCCAGCTCGTCGGTGAAACCGGCCACCGCCGTCACCTTCTCGTTCTCCAGCAGGGTGTTCAGAGCCTCGACGCCGCCGGCGTCCGGATGCGGCAGGGTGAAGGGGACCAGCGGGGGCAGGCCCAGCCGCTCGGCGGCCTCGCGGGAGAACCGCTCCCGCACCCGGGCGAACGTGGTCGGGTCCGGCGGCAGCGCCATGGCCAGGCGCTCGTGCCCGCGCTCGTGCAGGTGACCGATCTGCACGAGCGTGTGAGCCGCCATCCCGTCGTCCCAGCCGCCGTCGGCCAGCTCGCGGCCCGAGGAGTAGTTCGCGGCGAAATCTATGACGGCGCGCGGGGACACGAGGTGCGTGAGCCTGCGCGTCGACTCCTCGCCCGGATGCCCGTGCTTGACCACCAGGATGTGGTCGTGCCGGGCCAGCTCGTCGTCCAGACCACGGATGTACGAGCGCGAGTAGTTGCCCTCCAGGCTGGCGTCGATGTTGAGCACGACGATCCGCGACGACCCCTCCCGCATGGCCCGGGCGATGCCGTCGACCATGTAGCCCAGGTCCCTGGCCACCTGCTCCACCCGCTCACGGGTGGCCGGTGAGATCGACTGGTTCGGAGTGTTGTTCAGCACGAACCCGACCGTGGCCCGGGAGACACCGCTGGCCTCTGCCACGTCCCGCATCGTCACGCGCCTGGCCATCATGCTCCGTCTCCCCGGCGATCTGCTCCGGGGGCAATGCTTGCACGATCTAGCCTTTGAGGTGAGCATGGAGGCGTCAAGGACGACAGCAGCTCGCGGAGGGCACGTGACCATGGACCGACTGCTGGTCATGCGCAGCCTGGTGGCCGTCGCCGACACCGAGAACTTCGCCACGGCCGCCGAGCTGGTGATGACCTCGGCGTCCTCGGTGTCACGGCACGTCGCCAGCCTGGAGAAGCACCTCGGCACCCGGCTGGTCCACCGCACCGCCCGCTCCGTCACGCTGACCGAGTACGGCGTGCGCTACAGCGCCTTCGCCCGCCGCATCCTCGCCGAGATCGACGAGGAGGACCGCAACCTCACCGGCCTGACCTCCAGCGTCGCCGGGTCGCTGTCGATCATCTGCCCCAAGTGGCTGGGCAGTCTCGACCTGGGTGACGCCGTCGCCGCGTTCTCCGTGCGGTACCCGCAGATCGAGATCCGCCTCGAACTCGGCGGGGTGCAGGACCGGGCCTACGCGTTCGTGGACAGCGGTTTCGACGTCTCGTTCCACACGCGTCCTCTGCGTGACTCGCGCATGCAGCTGCGGCGCGTCACCACGCTGCCGTTCGTGCTCTGCGCCTCGCCCGGCTACCTGGAGCGACGCGGCCAGCCGGCGAGTGCCGGCGACCTGATGGAGCACGACTGCCTGACCCATGACCACGAGCAGTCGTGGCGCCTGGAGATCGGCGGCCGCCGGCACGTGCATCGCATCACCCGCGGCGCCTTCACCTCCAACTCCTACCTGGCCCTGGCGAAGGCGGCGGTGCACGGCCGCGGGATCGCCCTGCTCCCGGTGCGGGCGGCACGGGACGCGGTGGCGGCGGGAGAACTGAAGACGCTGTTCGGCGGTGAGCACGTTCATCACCGGTCGCTGTGCGCGGTGCACAGTCCGGGCGCCAGGGCACCCCGAAAGGTCGGTGTGCTGCTGGATTTCGTGACGCAGTGGTTCCGTGAGCACCCGATGGAGACGGTCCGGGACGACGCGGCCACGGGGGAGAGCCACACCGCCTGACATCGCCGGCGAGTTCTCGCCGGCGATGTCAGGGTCCGGGCTCTAGGACGGCCGGTGACAGTCCGCGAAGACTGCCCGCGCGCGGGCACTCACCGCGTCGAGTTGCTCCAGCGTGTCGGCCTGGAGGACGACGAAACCCAGGCCGAAGGTGTCGAACAGCGACCGGGGCGCGTCGGCGCTGTCGCCCTTGCCGACCGAGACGCCGCTGTGGATCAGGCCGTCGAGCAACTGGAGCTCGGCCTGCGGGTCGGCGTGGAAGGTGACGGGGCCGTCCACGGAGAAGAACACCACCCGCCCGCGATAGCGCAGCGGCGACATCGGGCCACCCGTGAATCGCCCGGTGACGGCCCGTTCCACCTCCATGTGCAGCTGCGAGGTGCCGGTGAACGCCTGGGTGAAGCGGGGGTTGCCGCCGCCGTGCGGCCGCAGGCCGACCTCCACCAGCACCCAGTCGTCGTCGGTGCGGAACAGCTCGGCGTGGAAGCAGCCGATGCGCACGCCCAGCGCCGCCAGCACACCGGTCACATAGGCCTGGAGCTCCTCGAACCCCGGCACCTCGTCCTGCCGGAGCCAGGTCATCGCCTCGTACACCGGCACGCCGCCGACCAGCTTCTTCTCGTAGCGGCAGACGGAGGCGAACTTCTGCTCGTCGTCGCTGACGAAACCGTCGACGATGTACTCGACGCCCTCGACGAACTCCTGCACCACCACGTGCTCGTTGCGCCGGCCCACGGCGTTGACCTGGCCGAGCAACTCGCGCACGCCATGCTCCAGCTCGGCGACGTCGGCGACCACCCGGACGCCGTCCGACCCCGCGCTGCTGACCGGCTTCACCACGAGCGGGAAACCCCAGGCGAGCGGTTCCGCCAGATCGTCCGCCGACGTCACCGAGGCCGAACGGATCGCCCGTAAACCATTCTTCTCCAGGGCCTTCTGCGCCTGGTACTTGTCCAGACGTGGTCCGGAGGGCCCGCTGTTGCGGGGCTGCACGCCCAGCCGCTCGCGCAGCACGTCCGCCGTCCCGGTACCCGTCTCGCCACCGCAGACGACGTAGTCGGCTCCCTCCAGACGGGCGTCCACCGGCAGGTTCTCGTAATCGGGCGGCAGACGGACCACGGTGAGGCCCGGCCCGGCGGCGGCCACCGCGGCCTCCGCCTGACCGGCGTAGGGCTCGGGGACCACCGGGGACATGACCACCAGCTGTTCCACGTCCGGGCGGGTGAGCTCACCGACGTAGGCGGCACCGCTGCTGGCTGGGTCCACGACCACGACACGCACGGAAATCATTTCTCCAGAACGGTTGTCCGATAGATGCGTTCGACCGCCGGGGAACCCACCAGGGTGACCTCCCGGCCCGAGCGGACGAAGACGAAAGGTGCCCTGCGCGACCCGGGCCGCGGGCACCGGGTGCGGGTGCGGTGCCACGGGCAGACGACGGCGTTGCCGTCGAACTCCCCGAGGTTCAGCGGCCCACCCCGATGATGACAGACCCGCGGCATGATCACCGTGCCCGTCGGGCCGGCCCGGACGACGAACTCCTGCGTGTCGCTGGTGAACGAGTTGAGGCCGTCCAGGCGCAGACGCGTCACACCCACTGGTTCACGTCGCCGATCGTGTAGATCTGGTACTTGCAGCCGTCGGACAGGATGTCCGCCCCGTGCTGGCGGCGATTGCGGATGACCACGCCGTCACCGGGGTTGAGGATCAGCTTCGAGTCCAGCCCGGAGAAGAAGTACATCTGCCCGGAGATGATGTGGCACAGCTCGTCCTGGTTGTGGCAGTGCGAGTTCGACAGCTCGTTGAAGTGCTCGTCCAGGTTGGCCAGTGGCACGTTCTCCGCGGCCTGGACCTTCTCGATGATGTCCTTGTGCAGGCCGAACAGTTGCTCCTGCTCGTCCATCCAGGAGATCTGGATCGAGAACTGGGAGTCGAAGTTGTTCATCACGTAGTCGTAGCCCTGGATGCCGCGCACCAGGTCCGGGATGATCTCCGGCCCGAACTTCTCGATCAGCGGCACGGCCACGTCGTTCAGCGCCATCCGGCCGTGGTGGTCGTCGATGTGCAGGTGCTCGGTGAAGTACTCCACGTCGCACTCGCCCTCGAACACGTCGTTCAGCACCGCCGCCGCGCGCCGGCAGAACTCCACCAGGGTGGTCTCGGTGTAGATCAGCGCCCCGACGTAGCGGAAGAAGTGCCGGTGCTCGGAGCCCAGGTAGTGGAAGTAGTTGTTCGCGGCCAGCGCCGAGGCCAGGTAGTACTGCCAGTAGTAGTGCGTCTCGGTGTTGAGACCGACGCTGCGCAGGGTGTTCTCGAACAGGGTGGAGTGCTTCTTGGGGTGCACCCCGTAGCCGTACTCGTCGATCAGGATCTTGAACCACTCCGACTGGACCGGCCCGTAGTTGCCGAGCACGTTCTTCATCATCGGCGAGGACTCGGACAGGAAGTCCGGCGCGAACTGCACCAGCCACATCCGGGCCGCGCGCTTCGGGTCGGGGCTCTCCCGGATGGCCTTCTCCCAGGCCGGTACCGCGTCGGAGGGCCGGCACTTGTCGTCGAGGTAGGTGGTGAAGTCCTCGCGGGTCCAGCCCGGCGACACCTCGATCTCCTGCTCCAGGTAGCCGAAGCAGTACTGCTCGAGCTGTCCCCGGAACTGCCCGGCCAGCTCACGGGTCTCGGGGGAGTAGAACTCCTCGAAGTCCTTGAGCCAGCCGTCGTAGGGCTGTTCCGGCAGGAACACCAGGTCCTGCTCGTACACGCAGGTGAGAACCCGCTGTGCGGCGAGGGACTCGTAGTTCATGAAGGTGTCGGGCGTGAGCGGCCGGGCCAGGTCGACCTCGTGCAGAGCCTGCGGGCGCAGCGAACGGTGGAACGGCCGCCGGGACATCTCCCAGGTGTCGGAGTCGCGGAAGATGGTGCGGTCGGCGTAGGCGTGCATGGCGGCGTGCGCGGCGTTGGCATCGTTGGCGGCGGTCACAGGTTCGCCCCGTTCATCAGGATGGATTCGTACTCGAACTCGATCGGCGGGCCGGCCAGGCCGGTGTCGTCCGGCAGCACCGGCCGGGCGACGATCGAGACCTCGTCCTCGATCGACAGGCTCACCGTGAGCGGGTGGCCCGCGATCACCTGGACCGGCCGGGGGAACGGGATGAACGCCTGCATCCAGTGCGAGGGGGTGCCGGGCGCGGTGTCGATGCCCTCGCCGGCCCCCAGGTCCATGGTGAACCAGGCGGCGATGCCGTCGGCGAGGGCGGTGGTGTCGGCCTCGAACACGACGTCCCAGGCCTGCCCGGGGTCCGGCGGCTCCTGGGTCAGATCCAGGTGGTAGAGCCCCGCCTCGGCGCTGACCAGGGTGTGGTCCCAGGTCTGGAGCCGGACCGGGAAGTGGCCGCGGGTCTGGAGCTCGTTCAGGGTGGAGACGTCCACGTCGCAGGCCGAGGTGACCTCGTTGAGCCGGCGGATGTCGGGGGACGCGACCAGCCGGCCGCTGAGCGTGGCCGCCTGGGGGATGGAGGCGTAACCGGGGGTGAGCATGGATCTTCGCGCGTGCCGGAGCGTGGGCAGGATGCCCTCGCCGATGATGCCGCAGTCGAAGATCTCGGTGACCAGGAAGTTCCTGCGGTCACCGGGCAGGAACGACACGTTGCTCGACATGGTGCTGTGGAGAGCGACCTTGTCGCCCGCGCCGCTGGCCTTGATGGTGCGGGCGGCCACCTCCGCCATCTCGGTGTGGGCCTCGAAGGCGTCCACACTGCGGGCGCCGGCCCGGGCCGAGAGGATGGACAGCAGACCGGTGCCGGCCCCGATGTCCAGCACTCGGGCCTCATCGGTGACCCGAGCCGAAATGGCCTGGCTCAGAGCGTCATTCCGCTGGGTGTCGTTCAGCATTGCGTAGTGCCACTTCGGGATCTCTCCCATGGGTTCCCTCCGGCTTCGACAGGTTGAGACGCTTGCGGTAGAGCACCGGCAGCGTCCCGAAGACCGAGATACCGAAAACGATCAGTGCGACCCGCGGGCCGGTGGCGGCGGTCAGAACGGCCGCGGCCACGGCGCCCAGGGACATGCCGCCCCAGATGAAGAAACGGTGCACCGACGTGACCCGGGACATCAGGTCGGGAGGAGTGCTGACCTGGCGTACCGAGAGTGCCGTGGGCGCGAAGATGCCGTCGCCGATCCCGTGGATCAGGAACGCCGCACCGGTCAGCCAGGCCACGGCGCCTGACTCCAGGGTGACGGACGCCCAGGTGCTGGCGGCCACGCCGGTCACCGAGACCAGGGCGCTGACCTGGAGGGTGAGACGTGTGCCGAAACGTGGCACCAGGCGCCGGGCGAGCTCACTGCCGACGCCGTAACCGACGGCGATGCAGGCCGTGACCACACCTGCGACCGACTCGCTCGCCTTGTCGCTGGTGACGAGGTAGAGCACCACCGTTGTCTTGATGGCGGTCACGAAGACGATGTAATAGGCGCCGCAGCTGATGATCGGGTTCAGCCACGGGTGCTCGCGCACGAACGTGATGCCCTGCCGGATCAGGGTGCCGGTGCGCTCTTTCGGCCCGGTGCCGACGGTGGCCCGGGGGTCGGGGCGCATGCGGGAGAACAGCAGCGTGGCCACGACCATCAGGCCCAGCAGCAGACCGAAGGTGGAGCGGGTGCCGATGGCCACGAGCAGCCAGCCGGCGGTGGCCGGCCCGGCCACCCGGGTGACGGCGTCGGACAGGGCCAGGCGGGCGTTGCCGGTGAGCAGGCTCGCCTGGTCCGAGTAGATGGTGGGAAGGTAACTCTGGTAAGCGATCTGGAAGAACACCGCGATCACGCCGGACACCAGCACCAGCCCGCCGAGCGACCACGGGTCGAGGTGCCAGAACGTGGCGACGCCCCAGATCGCCAGCAGCACGACCGCCTGGGCGAGCGCGCTGAGCACGACCACCCGCTGCTTGGACGTGGACTCCAGCCAGACGCCGGCGTTGAGGCCGAACACCAGGTAGGGCAGGAAGAACAGGAAGGTCAGGATCTGGCCCTGGGCGACGGAACCGTTCAGCGTCGTGACGATCAGCAGGGGAGCCGCGAACGCGACGACCTGCTCGACGTAGAGATTGAGCGTCTCACCGGCCCAGAGATACTGAAAATTGCGATGAGCTGCTCGGACGCTCGGTTCCATTTCGAGAATCACTCCGCTGAGAAGAGACGATCATTCGCTGCCGAGAGTATCGAGTCCGGTCGTCACGGGATCGAATGACGATCTCTCGGACCTGTCCCGTCTCCTCAGGCGAAACTCGGGAAAGACGTGATCGTTTACCGGTTTTGAATGCGCAGCAGTAAACCCGGTATTGCCAACATGTTTCCCCCTGAGCACGACGTTCACAGTAGGCGATGGCCCGATTTGGGTCAAGCGCCGGAATTGATGTCGCATTTCCGCTAGTCGACACTGATCGGTGTCATTGTTTTGGTTTGTTCCCGCAGGTCATCGCGTTTTTCTCAGTGATGCCGCGCCTCTTTCATCATTACCCTTGTGGCCGCCGGACACCTGCTGTTCGCCCGGCGCTCAGCACTCTTGGTCAGGATGAGGGTGGGCTTGAATCAGGGGCGCTCCGCGCGATCGGGCAGGGGATGTGGTCTTGACAGCAGCCGGTTCTGTCGAACTTGCCAACCGGCCGCTGAATACCGTGAAGAAGGTGCTGTCAGGCTCCTGGGCGACTTTCCCACGCTCATCGCCCGAGCTCGGTGGTCCGGCGGAGTTCGACGAGGGCTCGGACCCGGCCACTCGCAGGACCCCTGGCGCATCGATGCCTGTCGGTCGAGATCGGGGCCGAATCTGCGGATTCTCTTTCGTAGCAGTGCAAACCAGATGGGGTGGTAGACGCTCCCAGGTCTGGTCGCTCATCCGAAGGGCGACGCTGGCCGCCTTTACCGCCGTGAGATGACGGGTTCCGTTCCCGGCCCTGATTCGCCCCCATCGGGTAGGCATGTGCCGCAGCCAGTGGGCACCAGTTCGGGGGCTCGGCCCGCGCCGCCGACCGCGTGATACTGCACATTCCGACGTTCCCGTTACCCGGCATCTTCTTCTCGGCTCTGACGCCCTGCATGTGTAGTCCGGGCTGGGCGCGCGCCGTCGACCATGACCTGGGCACCTGGGAAGAGCTGCTGTCCATCGCTCCTGCTGCCATGGGCCTGCCTGTTGGTCCAGGTAGAGCAGGAACACGACTCCCCGCGAAGGAGGAGGTAGATTGCATCTACATAGATGGCATCTACACGATGAGGGCCGATGTTTGTCGGGCGCCGTACTGAACTGTCCCTCCTGTCGAAGCGCCTGGACCACATTGCGCGGACAGGCCGGGGGCTGGCCGTTGCCCTGCGAGGGCGCCGCCAGGTCGGCAAGTCGCGGCTGGTCCAGGAATGCTGCGATCGTTCCGGACTGCCCTACCTGTACTTCACAGCGGTCAAGGGGGAGTCGGTCACAGAATCGACGGGCCGACTGCTCACTGCCCTCGCTGAGTCTGATCTGCCGACCGACACGGCGCTGAGCCCGAGTACGCCACCTCCCGGTGGGTGGGGCGGCATGCTCCGGATACTGGCCGATGCGCTACCGGACCGGCCGAGCATCGTGGTTCTCGATGAACTGCCCTGGCTGGCGGAGCAGGACGACACCTTCGACGGTCATCTACAGGTCGCCTGGGATCGGCTGCTGTCGAGCAAGCCGGTCCTGCTCCTGCTGCTCGGCAGCGACCTGCACATGATGCAACGACTGACCGCGTACGACCGGCCGTTCTACGGGCGCGCTGACAATCTCACCCTGGGGCCTCTAAATCTTGCCGAAACAGCAGAAGCCACAGGCCTTTCCGGATCGGACGCCGTAGATGCCCATCTGATTACCGGTGGGCTGCCGGGAATCATGCTGCGCTGGCCGGCGGCAATGCCTGCGGAGACATACCTTGCCGAAGAGTGTGCCGACCCTGCTTCACCACTTTTCACGGTTCCTGAGCAGTCGCTGGCTTCCGAGTTCCCGAATCCGGACGTCGCCCGCCGGGTTGTGGAGGCAGTGGGCGGGGATGCTCGCGCCTTCGCGAACATCGCCAGCACGGCAGGTGGACGTGAAGGAGCGGTGAGTTCCGGAACGCTCTCCCCACTGCTGCGACAGCTCACCGACGACAAGCAGGTCCTGGCCGTCGACCAACCGCTCTCGATCAGCAGCGGTAAGCCTGCTCTGTACCGGGTGGCCGACAACAGCCTGCGCCTCTACCTGGCTGTCCTCCGGGACGTGCAGAATCTGACCCGCCGGGGGCGTCCCGAAGCGGGGTTCGCCGTCTTCCGAAACCGCTGGAGCAGCTGGCGGGGACGGGCCGTGGAACCGCTCGTGCGGGCATCCCTGGAACAGGCAACCGTCACCGGCTCGGTTCCATGGCCGCAGACCCAGACCGTCGGTGGCTGGTGGAACCGTCAGTTCAATCCGGAGATCGATCTGGTCGGTGCCGACCGGGGCCCCATCGCCACAGAGATTTACTTCTGCGGCTCGCTGAAATGGCTAGGGACTCCGTTCGACGCGCATGACCTGCGCAAACTCCAGGAGGGAGCTGCGGAGGTGCCAGGGTTCTCTCCTTCCCGGAGCGGGTTGATGGTGGTCTCACGGTCCGGTGCTCATCTGCCGGACGGTGCGGTGGACGTGGTCTGGACCCCTGAAGACGTCGTCGACGCCTGGAGGTTCTGACATGCCGTCAGATGGCGAGTGGTCCGAATGATGGCAACTCTGCCGCCGGCCAAGGTTGCCTGCACAGTGGCCGCGTGCGTGCACGGGATGGACCGTATGACGCGTCGAAGGGCTCAGGACTCGCCGATCCAGCCCTTGCCCTCGGCGGCGATGCCTTCCAGCAGGTGGATCGCCTGGTGAAGGCCGGCCGCGTCGGCCGAGATGTCGGCCACCTCGGCCGGGTCGTCCGTGATTCCCGGCGCATCGTCCGGTGTGACGATCTCGTAGTCGTCCGAGTTGCCATCCAGTCTGCGCAGTTTCAGAAGTCGTCCGTTGCCCCGGGTGGTCTCGACCCGGAAGGAGCAGATGGTGTCGTACCGGAAGTTCTCCCGGCTCTCGCCGCTCAGTTCACCGCGATTGAAGTCCAGCTTGGTGGTGACCTGCCGGATGCCGTCGTTGCTGAGCAAGAACATCACCAGGGCGTAGTGCCGGTAGCGCCAGGGTCCCTGGGGCACCCGGGCCCGGCTGTGGACCGGGCGCCTGGTCCGGTCCGGCGACTCAAGGATCCCGTGCGAGAGCACCCGGCGGGGTTCGAGCTTGTAGTGCTTCAGCGCCCTGTCGATCAGTAGCACCCTGTCGGCGCTGAGCCACTCGGCCATCTCGCCCTCGTCGGGGCTGTCGCTCAACTTGGCCTGCCAGGCGGCGAAAGACTTCAGCGCGCGCGAGTGCTCGTCCGCCGCGCGCTTCCTGAGGTAGTGCGTCTCACGCCGGCGTCCCAGAATCTCCAGGCCCAGACGTACAGCCAGGTAGCCGGCCAGTGCGATGACGGGAACCCTGAGCAGCGTGGGCAGCGGCGCTGCCCCGACGGCCTCGCCGACGAGAGCCAGCCCGGTCACGGTGCCGATCAGAGCAGTCGCCAGGATGGCCGGTGGAAACAGCCTGGGAGGAACGAGTTCCGGAGAGAGCAGCGCGGGATTGCCGGAAAGCCCGGTCCGGCGGATCTGCCCGGCGCGATGGCGGATGAGCCAGCGGACGGGACCGGTCTGTCCGCGCCCGTGCGTGGGGTGGGTGAGGGCGAGTTCCCACGCCACGGCCTCGCGAATCGATGCGGTCGCGGCCAGCCACGCCTTCGGATCCGGAAGATCGGATGCGTACCGCTCGCAGTACGTCTTGAGAGGGCCTGCGAAGTGCCTGGGGGCGGGCTCGGCGGGCGTCTCGACGACCGACGGGCGGAATCTCACGCGCCGGTGCGCCGAGAGATCGGACACCAGGAAGACGCACGTCGCGACGGCAGCCAGGCCGAGCACGAGCAACGCGTAGCTGGTGACGCTCCCGGCCGACTGGGCGAGCTGGATCAGGAACGACACCGCGACAACGGAACTGGCGGCCAGGACGATCGCCGAGGCCCGGTCCGTGCGACGTTCCCGGATCGCTGGCTTCTCCGGAGGATCGGGCTCGGGATGGAAGAACTTCCAGGCCCGATCGAGTCGGTCACCGGCCATCTGGTTGTCATTCGCCTGGGTGACACTCCGCTCCCAGAGCGCGTTCTTGGCCTGCCCGTCCATGACGAACTCCAGGTGCCGCAGGATCGGCGTGCGCCACTGCTCGGGGGTCCGGTCCAGCCGGTCGAACAGGACGGCGACGTCGTCGCTGCGGTTGGCATCGAGATCCACCAGGTCCAGGACGAGTCGCGCCGCTCGCTCGGCCGGCCCCGGGACCCCCTCGGGCAGCAACTCCGGTCCGGCGCTCTTCAGCTGCTGTCGCTCGGACTCGGAAAGCTGTTCCCGGGTGCGCCCGCTCATCAGGGCGAGCACGAAGTAGAAGCACACCTCCCCGCCCCGGAGCCCGCCCCCGATCGCCTCGGAGAACTTGGCCCGTGCAGTGTCGACGATGCTGCTGGCCAGATATCGCTGACCGGACTCGAACACGTCCTGGGGAGTGGGCGTCGGCGTGGTGTTGTAGTAGACGTCGCCCCGCACCACCCCGATCATCATATCGATCTCGGCGTCGTCCGTAGCTGTCTGGTTCACCTCGTCACCGAAGTCATTCATGCCGTCATCCCCTTGACCGAGGTGATGATCCGGTTCACGTGATCGCTGAGATCGGCCACCCCGCCGACGATTCCCAGCAGCTTGCCGAGCACCCACAGGGCGGCACCCTGCTGCTGAGGGTCCTGCGGCGGAACCACGGACTCGGCGTCGGCGAGATGCTGTGAGGCCTCCCGGTGCTCGGCGTCGCTGATCCGGCCCTCGGCCAGCGCACCTTCGAGGAGACGCCTCAGCCGGGCCAGTTCCGTGTTGAGGGCTGCCGCGGCCTGGTCGCTGTCCCTTCCGTAGATCAGTTTGCCGTGGTGGAATCCGACCATGTTCCCGACCCGGGCGTTGCCCTGGGCCGTCTGCTGGACGTTCTGCTGGGCGGGCTGCTGCGTCATGTCGTCTCCCTGGTCGTGAGAAGGCCTGCCGGATCGGGATTCGTCGGGACGGCGCCGGGCGAGCTCGTCGCCGAGCAGCACCGCGAAGGCAGCCGCCGTGGCGGCCGCCTGGCGCTGTGCGTCGCCCCGGTCCGTCGTGTACTTGGTGCCGTCGGCCCGGTCGCTGATCGCCCGGACGACCATGAAGGGCACGCTGTTGGAGTGTGCTGCCCGAGCCACTCCTGCCCCCTCCATCTCGACGGCCAGGGCGTCGTTGTGGTGCTGGAGCAGCCGCTGGGCGATGTCCGAGGTGCGAGAATTCAGCACTACCTCGCCCGAGGCGATGTGACCGACCATGACCCGCCCGGCGTAAGCCGGCCGGGTCTCCTTCCAGACGGCGTCCTCGGCCAGGTCCCGCGCGAACTGCTGCTCGGCGTGCGGCACCTGCCAGGAACGGGGCCGTGCCCAGAAGCCGTCGTCCTCGCTCAGCCCGCCGCCGAAGGCCGTGATCTGCTCGGCCACCACCACGTCGCCCAGCTCCAGATGAGGTTGCAGCGCTCCGGCGATCCCGCTGAAGATGACGATCGCCGGAGTGAATCGCGCGATCGCCTGTTGCGCGGTCAGACTCGCTCCGGCGTTGCCCTGGCCGGTCTGGGCCAGCAGAGCCGTGTGCCGGCCCCGGCGGGTCGTGCCCTGGATGAAGCGGGTGCCTCGCACCGTGACGTCGCGCAGATCGGTCAGGTGTTCCAGAACGGCCCGGCGTTCCACGTCGACCGCGGTCAGGAAGAGGATCGGGCGGTTCATTCTTCGCTCCTGGAGTGGATGAGGGAGTCACGGACCATGGGGGGATACAGCGACGTGCCCGGACCGGCCCGGTAGAGGCGCGCCGGGCGTCCCGCGGCCCCCTGGCGCACCGGACCGGCCGGGACCACGAAACCTTCTGAGCGTCTGAGCTTCCGGTAGAAGTTGCGGGTGTCCACCGGTCCGCCCCACACCGCCTCGTAAACCTCTTGCAGATCGCTCAGACTGAACTGTGGAGAACAGAAAGTTGTTGCCAATGTGGTGGTCTCGAGCATCTGGCGAGCCCGCTCCACGCCGTCGGTCACGATGTCGAGGTGGTCGAAGGCCAGCTGGAGCGAACCGTCGAGAACGGCCGAGACCCGGTGCCAGCGAGCGCCGGCCGCGTCGGTGCCGGCTTGCGGGTCTCCGAGCCGGGGAACGATGGCCAGGTAAGCCATGGACACCACTCTCCCGCGAGGATCCCGATCCGGCTTCGAGTAGACGCCGAGCAGTTCCAGGTGCACGGAGTCCAGGTCGATGGACGTCTCCTCCCGCAGTTCACGTCGTGCTGCGGTGAGGAGTTCCTCGCGGTCGTGGTTGAGGAATCCGCCGGGCAGGGCGTGCTGCCCCCGCATCGGTTCGATGCCCCGCTCGATCAGCAGCAGGTACAGGTGGGGGCCGCGCAGGGTCAGGACCATCAGGTCGACGGCGATCAGGACTGAGGGGGGAACCCATTCAGACTCGGGCATAAACGTCAAACTAGATTATTGTCCTTAGGACAGAAATAGCTGAGGCCGAGCTCTTCACGAATGGGCAGAAGTAGGCACCTGGGAGGTTTCGGCTTCGACCGTGACTGATCGTTCTGCTTGCAGACGGAAGGCTCTGCTGCCGTCATGCCCCCACGTCCATCGCCTTGACGGCCGGAAACCGCGAGCATCTCGTCCCCGACCTTTCGTGTCGATCGGGCAACGCAACGGGGTCTGCGCGCCCCGCGCGGACCTCGTTGTCTGCACTCGTCGCGGTGACACGCCTCAGGAAAGGGATGCTCTCCGAACCTGAACGCGGCTGGTGTCATTCGACACCGGACACACGCTGCTCGCGATCACCGCGGCGCTTTCCGTGCCGCTGGGAGGTCTGCTCGTGGTGATAGGTGGTGTCGCGCTGATCGGCCGCCCGACACCACTGCGGACTGTCATCAATGGATCTACTCAAAGATTCCGTCGGTGGATCCGGGCTAAGGCTGGTACCCGCCTCCTCCATAAGGATTCGCAGTCCCCGTTGCCGACTGCGAGGCGCGTTGACGAGCGGTATATCGGGTACTGCGGCGTAGCCGACAGGATGGCGGCTAACGTGCCAAGGAGGTAGGCGCGGCCTTGGGGGAGGGTATGCCATCCATGATCAGCCTCAGTCACTGGCCCGTTCGACGCAGCGGACGAATCGCGATCTTGGCGTTCTTCATGACGTGCTGCTTGGCGCTACCGGCGATGGCCACCACGCGGAAGACGCCCAATGACCTCCGGACCGTGGTGACGGAGATCCGCCCGGTCTCGGCCAACGGCACGGTCAGCGCTTCCGCCTATTTCAGGACGACGGCCCGTTACCGGATCCTCAACGAACACATTCGGCCGGGTGAACGAGTGACGATTGAGTCTTGGACCCGTGAGGACATGGGCGGCTACTCAACGACCTGGGGGTGCGGCGCTGCGGCGGGCAGCGTGATCCTCCATTCAGTGGGCCTGACCTTCTACCAGGGTCAGAAAGGCTTCCGGCAGCACCACGGCCGCCCCTTCAATCCGGGATCGGATGACCCGCCCAAGAGAGAGTCACCGTCGCCGGGCAAGGAAGCCCACTCGATTGAGTCCTTCCGTTGGCCTGAGTGGGCGAGCCGCGGCGGATGGAACGTGATCACGGCGGGCGGGAACATCAGCGGGATCGACTGCCTCTCGGACGGGAAAACCACACGCCCGAGCGCATCGTGGACCATGTCGGTGTCAGGGAACGCGGTCAGCGTCGACATCGAACAGGGGCGTGCGCCCACGATCAGTGATCTTGACGTAAGCACGGGCGCCGTTCTGGTTGCCGTCGGAGTTTCACCGGTAGTCCTTGCAGCGGTGGGATTTCCTGCGGAGATCGTCAATAAGACTATCGAAGGGAACAGGCACCGCGTTCGGTTGCGCCGACGCCGTTCCGTCAGCTCCCGGCGGCAGCGTCGTCCCGTCCTAAATATATTGCGCCGGTGGGTAACCCGAGTGATCGCTTGGACGGTTCAGGGTAAAGGCGCCTGGGCGATGTGGGCCACGACGACGCTACTCTGCCTGTGGTTAACCTCCGCTGGCCTGTTCTACGGCGGCGCCTCCATCGGCAACCTAGCATCTGGCATCACCGCCGTGCTGGCCGTGGTGCTGGTCTATGAATTGCCGAAATACGCCGTGGCCACGGGCAGCTTGACCGGCGCGCTCAGCCGGTGGAGGGTGGTGCCGGCCGGACTAGCCCTAGCGTTGATGACCGGAGCGATGTCTCAATTGGGAAGTCTTTTCCCGCCCTATGTTTACGGCTTGAGCATCGCCTCTCGGTCCGTCGTCGTCTCTGCCCGCCGTGCCGCCTACGCCACCGTCGCGGGCAGCGGGAGCCTGCTGGCAACCGCTCTGTTGGCCTGGGTATTCAACTCGCAGTCACAGGCAGAAATTGTGCGATCCGGCTGGTTGGGAGAGTGGCTCTCCTCGTTCTTCTTCGCCGGGCTTCAGGGACTGGTCTTCGCTCTGATACCGGCCAAATTCCTCGACGGCGAGAGTATTTTCCGTTTCCGGCGCGGGTTTTGGACAGCCCTGTACTTGCCCCTGGTCGCTCTGTACGTGTGGATCATGTTCACCGGGGCGCCCGTATGGTGGGGCAGCCGTGAAGACGCGATGGTCTCGATCGTCCTTCTAGCCGCTTTCGGGATCCTGTCGCTGCTGATCTGGCTCTACTTTCGCTTCGTGCCTGACCCAGCCGTCCTGGACCTGAAGAGCCGGACTGTGGCGGACCCACCCGCCCGTGAGGTGCCCGGGCAGCGGCGTATGGTCTGGGAAGACGACGGTGGTTGCTCGGGTCTGAATGATGAACGAGACGAGGCCTGCGACGAGTGCCCCGCCTCGAATGACCATCCCGTCGTGAAGACCCCGCGGCCAGAAGCGTTCGCACGTCGCGAACGCAAGACGGCGCTGCGAGTCTCACTGTTCGTACTTGCTGCTTCGGTGGTCTCGGCCATGGTCGCCGTCGTTCTGCGAGTGGCGCCGGCGCCGGAAGAAAGCACCTTGGTCGGTACGCCCGTCCTTCGCCCCGCGACCCTTCCCGGGGGCCAGATCATGCCTCAGTCCAACGGCGAGATCTGGCAGATTAAGAATGCTGGGGAGAGCCAACTGTCCGGAGAAATCGTCGTGGAGGTCTGTCGGCTGGGTTGCGCCTTCGAGGTGAGCTCATCCTCCGCAAGCGAAGATGGTTCTCCTTCAAACCTCTGGAAGGGCGCTCGGTTCAGCCGGGAGCCGGACGGCAGTTACGTGGCAACCTGGAGCGTCACCCATCCCGCCACCTGCGGTCCGCGGAACGAAAAACTCAACGTCCAGAGCGACTTCGAGCTGCGGATGATTCCCTTGTTCGACGGACCGGATGACTTCGGTGTTCAGGTCAAGGTGCAAGGACAGGTGCTGTCCCGTCCCTCCCAGGCCTCCTCGGGCCGATGCAGCCTTGCCGGATTCAAGGAGGACATCACCGGGAGCGGGCTACGCACCGGGTGACGCTGCGCGCCAGGTACGTCTAAAACGACTGACCGCAGGTATCGCTGGCCACCGAATCGAGCGCAAAACCGGGATCTCAGCGTTCCCCATGGCTGCGGGATGCCAGCCACTGCTGCATGTCGGAGCGGTCGAATCGACGGATCGGTCGAACCGGAGTGTGCGCCGACCCAGCTTGAAGTATGGGATGGATCCGGTTTCGAGGGCGTCGTACGGTCCTGGTCAGGGAGCCAGGTACCAGTCCTTCGGCTGGCCCGGAGCAATCACGGCGAACCCGCGGTCGGCGGCGGCCTGAGCCTGCCGGCGGTCGTATGTCAGGAACTCGCTCTCACCCAGCTCCATCGCTGCGACCAGATGGATGGCGTCCGCGGTGCGGAGAAACGTCCCGGCGGGAGAGGGTAACCGCCCCGCCCGCCAGAGACTCGCTTCGTCAATGGTCAGCAGATCCAACTGGCGCAGGAGAAGCCCAGCCGCTGCTGCACCAACCCCGGCACGCGCCACGGTCCTCGTCACCTCGGCGATGCTCAGCTCGCTCGAGGTGGGGCGGTCCGGTGCCTCGGACAGGTATTCGCCTAACGCCGCCGTCTCGGCCTCCGCGATGAGAAGCTTGACCAGCCCAGAGGTGTCCACGTAAGTCACTGGCCGCGTTCTTCCGCGAGCAACTGAGCCGTAGAGACCTTTGTTGACACTGGCTTCGGCAGAGCATCAAGATCGAACCCCGTGCCGTGCCGCAGACGTCCAGCAGCGGTCAGCCGACTGTCGCTGTCCGATCCTGCCGGCATCAGAACTGCCGCAGGGACACCGTTATTGGTGACCAGGACCGATTCGCCCTCGGCCACCCGGCGCAGTATTTCGCCAGAGTTGTTGCGCATCTCGCGCTGGCTGATTGAGTCCATGAAGCTAGTGTAGCGCGGCGTAGCACGTGTCTGCCTTCTGCCCCGAACAGTTGCCGAACTAACTTGGCTGTCGTCGAGTCCGGTGCCAGCTCTACGACAGCCAGCGGCAACCTCGGCAGGCCCGGGTTCTACGTCGAGAGCCGACGCTGCGGCTGGCCGGTGACGTCGGCAATGGGTTCGCCGAAAACGCATAGATCGTCGAGGTTTATCGTTCGATGGCCGATCAGGACTGCGGCAGGTACGCCGCACATGTAGTTCCCTCTACCTTCGACCAACTGTTCCGCTCGCCCATGGATCGGTCCTGAAAATCTCCGCCGGCGAAAAGCCGGCCGGCACCGGGGCCGGTGACCCCGGGCGTCCCACATTTTCGGTCAAGCACGCCCGGCCCCACGTGAACTGCCGGTTCCGGCCGAGATCCGAAGCGCTGGCGAACATGACCAGGCGCAGACTGACGCGCCGGATGCTGTTCTGGTCGCCGATCGGATCCAGGCCGCTCGGGGGATCAGTCCGTGGACGGAGCGTGCGGGCTGGTGAGGCGCCGCACCGCGTTGGCGACCGCCGCGCGGTGGGCCTCGGGGGTTTCTGTGGTGAGACCGGTGCGGCAGATCTGGAGAATCATCTGGAGCAGTGTCTCCGCCGGCAGCCAGTCGCCCACCGTGCCGTCGGCCTGGGCCTGTTCGATGGCGGCGGTCTTGTCGGCGCCGGCCTGGCGGGCGATGGGGGCGGTCATGCCGATGCCCGCGCGCTCGAGGTCGTCCCAGTGGCCGAGGCGGAGCATGTCCGGACGCGAGCGGTACCACTCCCACAGGCGCGCCGCGTAGCCCGGCAGGTCGTGCCCGTCGATCGGGACGTCGTTCATGGTCTGCACCACGATGCCGTCGAAAACCGCGTCGAACAGCTGGTCCTTGTTGCCGAAGTACTTGTAGATCAGGGCCTTGTTGCTGCCGGAGGCGGCGGCGATGCGGTCGATGCGGGCGCCCGCGATGCCGTGCCGGGCGAACTCGGCGGTGGCCGCTTCGAGAATGCGGCCCCGGGTGCGGGTCGAGTCTCCGGGCATGGGCGCCAGCATAGTGGGTAACTAGTTAGTTGCTTTGGCGGGGTGAGGTCTGCAAAGGTGGATAACTAGTTGGTTACCTACCTGCTGAACGGAGCGTTCCCATGCCCATCACCGTCCAGGCCCATGCCGCCCTCGAGCGCGGCGGGCCCCTCCGGCCCTGGAGTTACGAGCAGCGCGACGCCCGTCCGCACGATGTGCGCATCGACGTGCTCTTCTGCGGGGTCTGCCACACCGACCTGCACAGCATCGGTCCCTGGGGGCAGAACTTCCCTCTCGTGCCGGGGCACGAGACGGTCGGCCGGGTTGTCGAGATCGGCAGCGCTGTCAGCACTTTCGCTCTCGGCGACCTGGTGGGTGTGGGCCCGGTCGTCGACTCGTGCCGCGACTGCCCGCCCTGCCGGGCAGGGCAGGAGTCGATGTGCCAGCAGATCGCCACGGCCGCCTACGACGCCCAGGACCGTCACGGCGGCGGCGTGACCCGCGGCGGCTTCGCCGAGACCGTCGTCTGCGACGAGCGTTTCGTCTTCCGCATCCCCGACGGGCTGGACCCGGCCGCCGTCGCCCCGCTGCTGTGCGCCGGCAGCACGGTCTACACCCCGCTGAAGCAGTGGGACGCCGGTCCGGGCACGACGGTCGGCATCGTCGGTATCGGTGGGCTCGGTCATCTGGGGGTGAAGTTCGCCCGCGCCCTCGGCGCGCACGTGGTCGCGTTCACCACCTCCGCCTCCAAGGCGCAGGCCGCACTGGCGCTGGGAGCCCACGAGGTCGTCCTCTCCGGTGATCCGGCCCAGATGGCCGCTCAGGGCAACCGTTTCGACCTCCTGCTCGACACCGTCCCGGTCACGCACCCCCTGACGCCCTACATGCAGACGCTCACCACCGGTGCGACGCTGGTCTCGGTCGGGCTGCCCCCGGCGTTCGACGTCATGCCCTTCGCGATGGTGCTCGGACGCCGGTCGCTCGCCGGGGCGGGAGCGGGCGGTGCCGCCGAGACCCGCGAGATGCTCGAGTTCGCCGCCCGGCACGCGATCACGGCAGACATCGAGACGGTCGGGCGGGCGGAACTCAACACCGCCCTCAAGCGCCTGGAGGCGAACGACGTCAAGTACCGCTTCGTGGTCGACATGAAGGCCTGAGCCCGGAAGTCGCCGGGGCCCGGGCCTGCGGTTATGGTCGTTCGGCCGGAGTAACCGTCGAGCCGGAGGACAGAACCATCACCATGCGCGCCGTGACCATCAGCGACCGGGCCATCCACGTCACCGACCGGCCGGCGCCGGAACCCGGCGGCGGCGAGGTGCTGGTGCGGGTGCGCGCCTGCGGGCTCAACGGCGCCGACCTGCTCCAGCTGCGCGGTGCCTACGCCGCGCCGCCCGGTGCCCCGGCCGACATCCCCGGCCTGGAGATGGCCGGTGAGGTGGTCGGGCTGGGGCCCGGCGCGAGCCGGTTCGCGATCGGCGACCGGGTGATGGGCATTCTCGGCGGTGGCGGGCAGGCCGAGCTGTGCGTCGCGCACGAGCGGATCCTGATGCCGGTTCCCGACGGGCTGCCCTGGGCGCAGGCCGGCGGCGTGGCGGAGGTGTTCACCACCGCGCATGACGCCCTGTTCACCCAGGGCGGGCTGCGGGCCGGCGAGCGCCTGCTGGTGCACGGCGCTGCCGGGGGAGTGGGCAGCGCCGCGGTCCAGCTGGGCCGGGTCGCCGGTGCGAGCGTGACGGCGACGGTTCGCGATCCGGACGCCCGGGAGCAGGTCGCGGCGCTCGGGGCGGAGGTGGTGGCGCCGGAGGGTTTTGAGGAGCACGGCCCCTTCGACGTGGTGCTGGAGCTGGTCGGCGGGCCCAATCTGCCGGGCGACCTGAAGGCCCTCGACCTGGACGGGCGGATCGTGGTGATCGGGGTCGGGGCGGGCCCGACCTGTGAGCTGAATCTGCAACAGGTGATGGTGAAGCGGGCCCGTATCTTCGGCTCCACGCTGCGGGCGCGGCCGCTGGAGCAGAAGGCAGCCACGGCCCGGGCGGTCGAGCGTTCCGTGCTGCCGTTCATCGCCAGCGGTGCGGTCACCGTGCCGGTCGCCGCGACCTTCCCGCTGGAGGCGGCGGCAGCCGCCTACGAGCGGTTCGCGGCCGGCGGAAAGCACGGGAAGATCGTGCTTCTCGTGGAGTGAGCACACGGACGTCGTGAGTAGCGGCCTGGCCCAGGAGAGCTGCGCCGGTGAGTGCCGGTCGCCCGGGTTGGGCAGGGGTGACGGCACTCGCGGGCAGACGATCGCGCGAAACGGCCCCACGATGGCGCCGACTTGTCATACTTTGTATCAGTCGGTAGTGAAGATGAGGTTCGTGCTGGTCCCTGCACTGAGCGCGACCGTCGTACTGAGCGCGGCCGTCAACGTCTCGTCGGGAAGGGCTGCCTGATGGTGTTCGCTTCATCACTGAACGCCCGGCCTCGGCCCGCATCAGCCGTGCGGCGCTGGTCGAGCCGTCTGGACCTGAGACCCCGTCACGCCGTCCTGGTGCTGGCCGCGGGAACGTGGGTGGTCATCGTCCCGGCCGCCACCCTGATCGGGTGGTTCGCCGGTCAGGTGCAGATGGCCATCACCCTGCTGGGCGCCTTTCTGCTGTGCGCGGTATCGCTCGGATCGATACTGGTCACGGTTGCGGTCCTGGCTGCACGGCTTCGAGGGGGTCGAGGCCGCGCCGTATCGGTCCCTGGGCCGGTGGAGTCCGGTGAGCCGGTGCGGTCAGAGCTCGACATGTGCCTGATCGGTCTTTCTCCCGGCTGGACCGTGCCGCCGAAATCCGAGGTGCTCAGCCGTTTTCTCCAGACCTTCGAAAGCTCCTTGGCCGCGCTGCGGATCAGGCTCGCCCACCGGCTCGGTGCCGACGTCGCGGCAGCCCTGCCCCTGCATCAGCAGATCGCCTTCGCCGAGGAACTGGGCATCTGGACCGGGGAAGACGTGGCGGCCTGGCGCGATCACCTGTCCATTCGCACGCGTATCCTCACGCAGGGGGCTGAGTTGCCGCTCTCCGTGCTCGAACAGCACACGCAGTGGCTGAACTGTCTGGGCCGGCGCACCGTTTCAGCGGCATCACGTTGAGGGGCGGCGCCCCGGCACCCGGCGCGTGTCTCGTCTCATCAGGCAGAGGTGGCAGATGAACTGGAGAAGATCGTCCTTCTGCAACTCGGTTTCCTGCCTCGAGGTCGCGCAAGACGAAACGGATGTTCTGGTCAGGGATTCCAAGGACCCGGCAGCGACTCCCCAGCGCTACACCCGGCAGGAATGGCTGGCGTTCGTCCTGGCGGTGAAGGCGGGCGAGTTCGACGACCTCGCCGGGGGACCGGTCGTCTGATCACGTCGGGATGTCTTGTCCCTGGGGCGTCCACAGGGCGGTTCCTTGCTGGTCCCGAGGGCTCAATCGGCGGAGCGCCCACCTGCCAGCATGACCACGGCCCCGACCACGACCAGGGCCAGCGCCCACGGGCCGGGCCCGTCGATGCCCTCGTCCAGCAGCTCTTTCTGGACGGCCGTCCACAGACCACCGACTCCGCCCATCGTGATCAGGATCGCTCCGCACAGCCGGCGCAGTGAGGAGCGCAGCCATGCCCAGAAGATCCGGATGCGAAATCCGGTCAGGAAGCGCTGCGTCCACGTGATCGGCTTCGTGTCCGCCGTCTCGATGTCCGCTGCCGCCGGCGGTGTTGCCTGTTGCGCTGCACGCACGCGCAGCACGCTGATCACCGCATAGAGCGCGTTCTCGATGGCCTGCCCCGGGTCCAGGGAGCGGTCGTCGAGCAACAGCCGGTCCGTCTCCGTCGCCCACCTGCCGATCAGCTCGGCCGTGCGATCCTCGAAGTAGGTGACGACCGAAGGTGCCCACGTCTCGGGCAGCCGATAGCGAACCTTGAGCACGGGGCGGAACAGGCTCTCCAGCCTGGAGAATGCCGGCAGTTGCCTGTTCATCATCCTGGACAGGATGGCGACTCCGAAGGCCGCGTCGATGTCGGCCTCGGTCGGTGCGGTCGGTTCGTGCCGATCGGTGGTGAGGAGGGTCTGGCGTTCGATCTCCTCCACCAGACTCGTCAGCAGCTTCTGTACCTCGGCGTCGTAGTGACGGCCGTCCGAGCTCGCGAGGTGCTGGGGCCTGCGGTAGCGAATACCGGCGCCGTACAACCCGTCTCGAGCGGCAAAGCCTCGCGGTACGCTCACGGTCTCATCCTTCTGGGCACGGTCGGACTGCTTGGATGCCGATGTCTGCAAAGTGAAGTGGCCGGGGCGGTCCTGGCCAGGATGCTCAGGTGCTCGGTGAGGTGGTCGTCGGGTGTTCTCTACTGCCTCTGGATCGACTCCAGGAAATCCCGGGACTCCTCGGACGTCAGCGCCTGCTTGCTCAGGGACTGGAACGCATCTTCGTACCGGCTCACCTGATCCCGTTCGTCGATGATGAGCTGGCGGGTCAGGAGCTCCACGTAGACGACGTCGGCGAGTCCTTCCTTGCCGGACTCCAGGATGTTGAAGCCCTCGAGCCGTCCCATCGCAGGGCCGGCCGAGGACGGCAGCACCTGGAGGACGACGTTGGGCCACGTGCTCACAGCCAGAAGATGTGCGATCTGGTCCTGCATCACCGTGGGGTCCTGCGTGTTCATCCGCAGGGCTGCCTCGCCCACCACGAACTCGATCGGCAGGGGACTCACCCCGGTCAGGCGTCGCTGGCGTACGGCTCGCGAGTCCAGGATCCGCTGGTGCTCGAGGATTCCGCGGCCGTGGAGCACCTCGCTGGTGTAGGAGGGCAGTTGGAGCAGGCCGTGGACCAGGTTCGGGTCGAACGCCCGGACGCGGCGGGCCACCACCTCGAGTTCCAGGTAGTCGCGTTCGGGGGAGGCCGGGTGAAAGTCCTTGAACGGTGAGCGCTGCCGGGCGCCGATCGCGAGCTGCACCAGTTCGGCGGTCTCGGCGCCGGAGAACCCGTAGAGGCCGGCGAGGGTGTGCACGTCCTCGACCTGTGCGATGCGCTCCTCGGTCTCCAACCGGCTGATCTTCGAGGAGGAGAACCGGAGCCGGGCCGCGACGTCACTGATCTTCATACCCAGCTCGAGCCGCCGGGACCTGAGGCGGTGCGCGAGGATCTGCTGGCAGACGGTCGGTGCCGGCGTCTCGGCGATCCACGTCTCGTCCGGCGTCATGCCGCCCCTCCCCGGGCCTGTCCTTCGCGGGTGGCACATTGCCGACACCGCAATCTGCCAACAGGTGGGGACTGTACCTCAACGTGACGGGAGCATCCCAATTACGCGGGTCGTCACCACACTGGGATGGAATCGACCGGTTCGACGAGGCCGTTTCATCCTCATCGGCACGCGCGAGGTCACTGTGCGTTGCTCTCCGATGTCCTGGCGCGATGAGACGGCATGGACCTCGCACCTGCCCCCATGAACGCCGGTGCAAGTCGGGGCGGCGTGACGTCCCTCTCGTCGTCCGTGGTGTGCCGTGCTGTGCCGACCGCCGAACTGATCGGTGAAAACGGCTGTTAGGCAGGCTTTTCCGGCTGCGCCGGGATCGCCGCCATGGCCGTCGCGGCGATCGCCTGGAGGTCTTCGAGGGTGCCGCCGTCGCGGGCGCAGCCGGACATGCCGCGCAGGACCGCCACGAGGAACGCGGCCAGGGGCTCGGTGTTCGTGGCGGGTGGCAGGTCGCCGTCCCTGACCCCGCGCTCCAGCCGGTCCAGCAGGCGCTGGTGCAGTTCCTGTCGCTGGCCGGTGAGCCGGGGCTCGGTCAGCATCAGGCAGCCGGGGGGCGTGGCCGCGTCGGTGTGGGCGTGGGCGGTGTCGTCGAGGATGCGCACGACGGCCTCGCGGGCTGTCGGTAGCTCGGCGGCGGCGTCGAGTCCCTCGCAGGTGAGCCGGAAGTAGGCGGCGGACGCCTCCTCGAAGAGGCGGTGCTTGTCACCGAACGCGGAGTAGAGGCTCGGCGGGGAGACGCCCATGGCCGCGGTGAGGGTCGCGATGGACGTGGCGTCGTAGCCGTCGCGCCAGAACTGCTCGACGGCAGCTGCGAGTGCCGCGTCGCGATCGAAGCTGCGGGGTCGGCCGGCCATGCGCCCATCATAACGTAGCGATCACTATGCAATGTGGTAGCGTCCCCGGCGTCAATCAATAGTGATCGCTACAAAATGGGGTTCGTGATGGAGCTGAAGGGTGCTGTCGTGCTGGTCACCGGCGCGAACCGAGGCATCGGCGCGGAATTCGTCCGGCTGCTCAAGCAGCGCGGGGCCGGCCGGATCTACGCCGCCGCGCGGGACGTGACGTCGATCGAGGCCGACGGCGTGGAGCCGATCCGGCTCGACGTCACCGACCGGGACCAGATCGAGGCCGCCGCTCGGCGCGCGGGTGATGTGCAGATCCTGATCAACAATGCCGGGATCTCCACCGGCACCGCCCTGGTGACCGGCGACGAGGCGGGCATCCGGCGGGAGATGGAGACCAACTTCTACGGCCCGTTGCTGCTGACCCGCGCCTTCGCCCCGATCCTGCGGGCCAACGGGGGCGGCGCAGTTCTCAACGTCGTCTCCGCCCTGTCCTGGTTCTCCACCCCGGTGGGCGGCGCGTATGCCGCGTCGAAGGCGGCGCAGTGGATGCTGACCGACAGCACCCGCCTGGAGCTCGCCGCCCAGGGCACGCACGTGGTCGGCGTGCACATGGGTCTGGTCGACACCGACATGAGCAAGAGCCTCCAGGCGCCGAAGATCCACCCGGCCGAGCTGGCCGGTGCGGGCCTCGACGCGATCGAGTCCGGTGCGCAGGAGGTGCTGGCCGACGACTGGGCGAAGTTCGTGAAGTCCGGCCTCCAGCTCGACCCGAAGGAACGGTACGAGCGGATTTTCGCCGCCCTCGGCGGCAACTGAGCCGGTATCTGAGCCGGCAGCCGGCCGGTGCTCACGGCGTGATGCAACCTGGGCGCTCGCTCGTTCCGTCGAGTGGGCATGAGTATCTCTTTCTCCCGCCGCACTGTCCTGGTTCCCGTCGCCGTGGCGCTCGCCGCGGCCGCGGGTGTCGTCGCGTTCGTCCTTCCCGGTTCCGATTCGACCACCAAAGCTGCTCCCACGCAGGCTATCTCGGCCGAGCTGACGGCCTATGAGGGGGAGCAGCCCGAGGGGTTCAGCATCGAGCAGGTGCCTGCCGGATGGGACGTGCTGGCGGCTGACGCCGGCAAGCTGGTGCTGGCCGCGCAGGACGCCTCCGACCGCGACCCGAACGAGTTCGAGGGCAAGATTCTGGTCACGGTGGCCAACGAGGCGGAGCTGTCGACCACGCGCCCCAACGCCCACGAGGTGAAGGTCGGTGATGTGACGGCAACCGGTTTCGACTTCTCCGGTGGTGACAGCACGGGTCTGCTGCTGCCGTCGGGTGACCGGACGCTGATCTTCCAGCTGCCCGGGGGCCTGGAGTGGGACGAGGCGACCGTCGCGGACTTCGCCGCCGGGGTGCACTCGGTCGGTACCCCGGACATCGCCCAGGGCTGATCGGGCGGCTCGGCTCCCCACCCCGCGGGGGTGGGGAGCTTCCCCGTCGGTGCTTTCACATCAAGGACGACGAAACACCTTGGTATCCGCGATGACACCATCAGCGTGATCTGAAAAACGCTTACCTGCCAGGGTAAACCGCCAGAGTCGGCGCATTCGGCCTTCTGACCCGGTGCCTCAGTAGGTGATCAGGCCGTGCCGGTTGCGGAACTCGCCGGTCGGTCCGTCCGGGCCGATCAGGGCCAGGGCCACCGTCGCGTCCGTTCCCTCGGTCACCGTCTGATGTCCGGACCGGCCGTTGAAATCGGTTGCGGTGTAACCGGGGTCGGAGGCATTGATCCGGAACTTCGGCAGGTTCTTGGCATACTGCACGGTCAGCGCGATCACCGCCGCCTTCGACGAGGCGTACGGCACGAGATTCACCGGGAACTCGTCCGCCTTCTCGTCCAGCAGCAGCCGGGGCCAGCCGACCCCGGACGTGACATTCACGATCACCGGTGCGGACGACCGCCGCAGCAGCGGCAGGGCGGCCTGGGTCATCCGGACGACCCCGAACACGTTGGTCTCGAACACCGTACGCATCTCGTCGGCGTCCAGGTCGTCGAAATCCCACTTCGTGCCGGGGATTCCGGCGTTGTTGATCAGGACGTCCAGTTCGGTCAGGGACGCGACGGCCCGGGCGACGCTCGCGTCGTCCGTGACGTCCAGCTGGACGGGGACGGCGCCGAGCGCGCGGGCCGCCTCGCCGGTGGACAGGTCGCGCATTCCGGCGTAAACGGTGTGGCCTGCCTCGATCAGGCGGCGGGTGGTCTCCAGACCGAGGCCTTTGTTGGCCCCGGTCACCAGGGTTGTGGTCATGTCCCCACCGTGGGACGACGAGAACCCCGCTGCCAGGTATCCGTCGACGGTGGGACCGGCAGTACCACCCGCCCGGAGGCGATCCGGGCCATCATGGCCGGTGTGGATGAGTTCGCACAGGTGCTGCGGGCCTGGCGGGACCGGGTCACCCCGGAGCAGGCGGGACTGGCTCCCGGCCTGGGGCGGCGCACGCCCGGGCTGCGCCGGGAAGAGCTGGCGCTGCTGGCCGGGGTGAGCGTCGACTACGTGGTCCGGCTGGAACAGGGCCGCGCCCGCAACCCCTCACCTCAGGTTCTGGCTGCCCTCGCCCGGGGCCTGCGCCTGGACGACGACGAGCGCGACCACTTCTTCCGGGTGGCCGGCGCGGCGGTTCCGGGCCGCGGCCTGCTGCCGTCCCACGTCACCCCGAGCGTCCGGCGGATCGTCGACCGCCTGGCCGACCTGCCGGTCGCGGTCTTCACCCCGATCCACGACCTGCTGCTGTGGAACCCGATGTGGGCCGCCCTGCTCGGCGACCCGTCGGTGCGCACCGGGCTGGACCGCAACTTGATCTGGCAGTACTTCGCCGGCCCGCCGATGCCGGTGACGCACTCCCCGGCCGAGGAGGAGTCGTTCGCCCGCAGCCTGGTCGGGCACCTGCGCCTGGCGCTCGGGCAGTATCCCGGCGATCCGCACGTCGGTGACCTGGTCGATCGGCTGCTGGAAGCGTCCCCGGAGTTCGCCCGACGCTGGAACGGCGCGCCGGTCGGCGAGTTCCAGACCAGCCACAAGATCATTCACACCCAGCAGGTCGGCGACATCGTGCTGGACTGCGACACGCTGACCGGCGGCACCGGTGGCCTGCTGATCGTGGTGATGACCGCCGCGCCGGGCACGCAGGACGAACGCAAGCTCGACCTGCTGCGGGTGGTGGGGCTCCAGGGCGCGTGGGAATGAGCGTGGCCGGATCATCGACGGCCCCGCGTGTGCTCAGCATGCTGTCGCCCCCTGAGTCACTGCTCTGCTGCGATGATTCCGGGGCTGAGCGGTCGTCTCTCTCCAGTTCGGTAGCCTTGAGCGAGTTCACCGCTACCGACGGGAGAGGGCTTCCATGGCCAGGTTTGAGGGTAAGCACGTGCTGGTGACCGGGGGCAGCAGTGGGATCGGCCTGGCCGGTGCGCAGCGCATCGTGGACGAGGGTGGCCGGGTCACGCTGACCGGTACCGATCCGGAACGTCTGGCGGTGGTATCCGAAAAGCTGCCTTCGGTAACTGTTCTGCGCAATGACGCTGCTGATCCTGCCTCGGTGGACGCGCTCGTCGAGGCAGTGGGCGGGGAGCCGTTGCACGGTCTGTGGCTGAACGCCGGTTACGCGGAGGTCGGGCCGCTGGAGGGCGTCGATGCCGCGTCGTTCGACGCGATGACGGCGGTCAATCTGCGGGCTCCGGCGTTGCAGCTGGCCCGGTTGTCGCCGCATCTGGCCGAGGGGGCCTCGGTGGTGGTCACGTCGTCCACCTCCGCCTACGAGGGTGCGCCGATGACGGCGCTGTACGCCGCGACCAAGGCGGCGCTGATATCGGCAGCGAAGGTGTGGGCGGCCGAGCTGGCGCCGCGCGGTATCCGGGTCAACGTGCTGGTGCCGGGGGCCACACAGACGAACTTCCGGCACTTCATGACCGACGAACAGCGCTCGGGTTTCGAGTCGGCCCTGCTGGAGCAGGTGCCCCTGGGCCGGGTCGGCACACCCGAAGAGGTCGCTGCGGTGGGGCTTTTCCTGCTGTCGGACGAGGCATCGTACGTCACCGGGGCGCAGTTCGTGGTGGACGGCGGGCTGCTGCGGGTCTGAGGCGGGTCTCGGCCGGGTCAGCAAGAGCTGAACCGATGCGCGGTCCCCGGTGACGGACCGGAGACCGCGCCGGTCTCAAGAAGGCGCGGTACGACGGAGCTTCGTCGTGCCCGGAGGGTGCTGTGCGTCGGTGGCCCCGCGCAGGACCGCTTCGCCGGCTTCCTCGAGGTCGGCCCGGACGGCCTGATCCGCCGGCGGGAGACGTTCTTCTTCGCCCTGCCCTGATCTGTCCCACACAGCTACTGCTCGTGTCGCGGATGCCGTGGCAGCTACCGGTTGTTCCAGCTCGTGTTGTAGCGGAATGTTTTCGGCCGCAGCATGGGGTCCCGAAGTCCGGTCGTGGCACCCACCCACGAGTGCTCCGGCAAACGAGGGAGTTGATGATGCCGGCGAACCGACGAGGTTCCGCCTCCGTCACTTCGGTCGGGCCCGATGCGAACCCTGCCGACCCGACGTCTTCACCAGCGCTCCGTCCGGCGTACCGGGAACCCGGTTTCCGGCGGTTCGTGCTCGGGGAGGCCGCCTCCGTCGTCGGTGACCAAGTCTGGTTCGTCGCCCTGTCGTGGGCGGCGGTGCAGGTCGCCTCGCCGGCCACGGCTGGGCTGATCCTCACCGTCTCGGCCGTCCCGCGGCTGGTGCTGATGATCCTGGGTGGCCCGCTGGCCGACCGCTACGACGCCCGGCGGCTGATGATCGGCAGCGATCTGCTGCGCGCGGCCGTCATGTTCGCCGCCGCCGCGATCGCCGTGCAGCACTCCAGTGTGATGCTGCTGGTGGTGATCAGCCTCGTGTTCGGGGCGGCGGACGCGATCTTCATGCCCGCCTCGGGTTCGCTGAGACCACGGCTGCTGCACACCTCGCAACTGGCCAGCGGCGGCGCCCTTCGCGAACTGGCGATGCGCGCGGCCCTGACACTCGGCTCACCCCTGGGCGGGCTCGTCGTGGCTGCCGGGAACCTGTGGCTGGCCTGCGTGGTCAACGGTTTCACGTTCCTGGTCTCCATGCTGTTTCTTCGCACCGTGCGACCGCGGGAGGTTGCTCCGGCTGCCCCCGGAGCACCGACCGGATACTTCGCCTCCCTCAAGGACGGCCTGCGCTACCTGGCCACCCACCCTGTCCTGCGCTCAGTCCTGACCGTCACCTTGCTGGTCAACCTGGCCTTCGTCGGCCCGATGAACGTGGGATTGGCGTTGCTGTCGCAGGACCGCGACTGGGGCGCCGGGGGCATCGGCACCCTGCTGGCCGGGTTCGGGGTCGGCGCCGCAGCCGGAGCGCTGGCCATGCTGCGCACCCACGTCGACCGCGGGATCGGCCTCTGGATCGCCCTGGCCTGCCTGCTGGAAGGCGCCGGCCTGGCAGCGCTGGGCCTGATCGAACGCTTCCCGGTGGCCGTGGCCGCGGCCGCGCTGGTCGGCCTGGTCAGCGCACCTCTGGGAATCATGACCACGGCACTGACCCAGTCGGGCGTGCCGGACGAGTACCGGGGCCGGGTGAGCAGCGTCAACATGCTGGTCAACCTCGGCCTCACCCCCTTGTCCATCGCGGCCCTGGGGGTGGTCGCCGACTGGTGGGGAACCAGCACCGCCGTGGTCGCCTTCGCGGCCCTGGCCTGGGTCGCCGCCGTCCTGTGTCTCATGGTCCCGGCCCTGCGCCGGGCTCGGGTGAGAGGCGAGGAAGACCGTGTTCCACCGCTGGTCGCTGGGGCGAGCACGCCGACGAAGTCGATTCGTGCCCGACCTTTTCGTCACTGAAGCGGAGCGGCAGCTGCAGCGATCCACGCACGACCGATCGGTAGACGGTGCAGATGACGAGGGCGAACTCGCGGGCCGGATTTGCGTAGGTAATGGTAGCCAAGGGCAACCGTGGCACGCGGTGGCACTATGCATCTATGGGCAACCTGGAGATGACCCCACGCGACGTGCGATCTCGGTCGCGAGAGATCATGGATGAAGTTGAGCACGGCCAGACCTTCACGGTCACGCGAGACGGTCACCAGATCGGCGAATTGATTCCTCTTCGGCGCCGGTTCGTCTCGCGTCAGGAGTTCGCAGCGATGTCCCGTAACTCACCGACCAGCGACCTCGATGCTTGCCGGGCGGACCAGGTTGTGGCAGCTGATCATGAGGAAAGCGGTGCGTATGAGCGCTGACCGATCACGGCAGGCCCTGATCGACACGAATACCCTGGCCCTGTAAGGCTGGATCGATCCAGCGCAGCTGCCCGACGAGATGACGATCAGCGCCGTCACCCTTGCGGAGATACCGGCTCTACCGCAGGAGCTCTGCGCCGACACCGAACAAACTGGGTACGACGAACGCGCTCGGCGGATGGAGATTCTTCGGCATGCGGAGCAGGAATCCGACCCCATCCCGCTCGAAACGGAAACTGCGCGCGTCTACGGGCGTTTGGTCTGCGCAGTTGTAACTGCCGGCCGCAAGCCACGGCGGCGAATTGCGGACCTGATGATTGCTTCGACTGCGATTTCCGGAGGTCTGCCCCTTTTCACCACGAACCCTGACGACTTCGCCGGCCTCGACCGCCTTCTGGAAGTGGTCCCCGTGGTCCGTCCCATGCTTCCCGGCGGGATCCGGTAACGAGCCTCCTGCAACCCGAAGGCGCTCTCCTGCTTCCAGTTCGCCATCGGCCGCCCCTTTGCGAAAAGCTCGCCGGTTGAATGGAAGCCGCACAAGCGCTCGAACAGCCTCCTCTGAGGAGCTTCGGCACCGGCCTGCGCCAGGACCAGGTCGCCGTCACGGCGGCCCTGAGCCTGGAGTACAGCAACGGTCCGACTGAGGGGACGAACACGAAGATCAAGCTCCTGAAACGACAGATGTACGGGAGAGCTGGGTCTCCGCGATTCGGCAACGCATCTCTGCTCAACAGAGATAGCACTGGGCGCCACGACCACCGTTCTTGCGCACAGAGCCGTCTATATGACAGGCACGCGCCGACACCAGCTCGAGCGCGCGTGGCGCAAGGACTTGGGGTTTAGTAACGTGGAAACCCAAAGTGCGCGTTCCTGGGAGGGGATGAGTTGGCGATCCAGCCTGGTGGGGAAGTCTGGGAAGACCGACGAAGGCTTTCTGCTGCCGTCGATCAGGCGCTGGCGCTGCTTGCCGCGGGAGCCAGTGCTGATGCGGTCGAGGTCGAAGGCGTCGACTTCAAGGAGGAGGCCGGCCGTCGTGCTCGGGGAGGGGTAGTGGTGCCGGGGCAGCCCAGAAGCGAGGCCGTCGCTTCTCAGCTGGCGGACGAGGTCGCCTGCCTCGCCAATACGCCGGGTGGCGGCGCACTGGTTGTGGGGATTGCGGATGACGGCCGCCTGATCGGGGCGGCCTCGGAACGGGACTGGCTTCGCCATCGCATCCACGAACGGGTGGACCTGGCCCCGGCGGTTGATGAGCGATGGCTGCCGGACGGTACGCGCCTACTGGCCATCATGGTTGCCGAGTCGCGTGAACCGGCTGAGAACACCAAGGACCAGCTGCGGTGGAGGGTCGGCACCAGTTGTGCTCCGGTCGACAGGTCGGAGTGGTGGGCCGAGCGGCTGCGCAGGCAGGGGAGCGACCCTCTGGCGGCGGAGACCTCCAGGACGGTGTCGGCTGTCAGTCAGGGAGCGATGGCCGCCACGAGACGCCTTCTTCGTGGTGTAGGCAAGAACGACCAGCATGATCACAGCGATCGCGAGTACCTGACCCGATTGGGAGTACTCCTTCCCAGCGGGCGCCTGACTGCGGCCGGCGTCCACATGTTCTGCCCCGCCCCCCGCACGGTACTGGAACTGGCGGTACTCGACGTCGTCGGTGGTGACGTCATCTCGGGGCCCCCTGACCTGTCGGGCTTGAGTCTGGTCGAGCAGCTGGGGGAGATCGAGACTCGCCTCGACGCGCTCGACAGCTCGGTGGTGCTTCAGTCGGGTCTGAAACTTGATCCGATCCGCAGGGTTCCCTGGCCGGCAGTGCGCGAAGCGTTGCTCAACGCGATCGTTCACCGTGACTGGCTACCCCTCGAACCGGTCCATCTGACCTGGGTCGTGGCTGACGCGAGCCTCGATGTCGTCTCCCCGGGAGGATTCGCCGGCGGTGTGACCAGTGAGTCCGTTCTCTCAGCCCGCTATTCACGTAATCCGGCGCTCGCCGACCTGGCCCGTGCCATGGGCCTGGTGGAGCGCCAGGGGATCGGCGTGGATCGTATGTACCGGGAGATGATCTCCCTCGGTCATCGACCGCCCGTCATCCGGCAGGAACCCGGGCCCCAGGTGCGTACCCGTCTCGTCGGTGGGCAGCCGCTGTCGGCAGTGATGGTCTCCCTCGGGGCGGTTTCTCCCGCCGATCGGCAGCGGGACCTTCGCGTGGCCATCGGCTTGCACGTGATGCTGCGCGACGGGTTCCTGACCGCTGAGACGCTCGCTGCACTGCTGCAGGTGCCGGTAGAGGAGGCTGAAGAGGGACTCGACGTTCTGGCCGCCTGTTCCGTGGACGACGAGTCCATGATCCGGTCCACACCCGCGGGCCCGTGGCTCCCGGCCCGGGGAATTGTCCGCCGGGCGACCGGGGACCCTCGGTCGCTGGAACAAGCGCAGCGACGGGGCCTACTGGGATGGCACCGGCCGGATCCGCGGGCCGCGGAGAAACTGGTTCGCGCCTATGTGGCTGCTGCCGGGCGTATGTCGAGTGGTGAACTGGCGGCCATCACCGGACTGACGACGCAGGGGGCCCTGAACATGCTGGTTCGGATGGAAGGTGAGGGGATCGTGCGGCGTGGGACCACACAGGGGCGTCGCGCGCACTTCGTTCTGGCGGATCTCTGAAGCGCGGACGGCACGCTCAGCGCCGTCGAACAGCGGGTACCGGTCAAACCGTTCGGCCCTGGACGCTCTGGAACGATGCCGGAAGCCATGTAGGCGGTCTCGCGGGTGGTCTTGCCCTTGATGGTCCTGGTGCGGGTGATGCTCACAGCCTGCGCCGCGTTCGGGAACACCAACGCCAGAGGCGTCTGTAGGGTGGCGGTTTTCAGGGTGTGGGTCTCGCGGCGGCCATGAGCGGCGGTGCGGGTGCAGTGACCGACGGGGCAGTCTTTCCAGTCTAGGCGCCGTAGCTGGTTGTGCAGGGTTTCCTGGTTCGCTGTGACCCGGACGAACAAGGCCGCGCCGCGGGCCGGCCATCAGATGGATCGCCCCGCAGGTAGTCTCCAGTTGGGCATGATGAGACACCCCCAGCCAATAGGTGCCCAGCATGGGGCCGTTCACCGGCGGGGAGGCGCTATGGAGGGCGAGCATCGCGCTCCCCGAAGTGCCTCGCTGGAGCGCAGGCGATGTGCGTCGGGCCGCTCAGGTGATGTTGGGGCTGCGGCGTTCGACGAGGGTGACGTCACGCCAGAGGCCGTGGTGGCGGCCGATGCGTTCACGGGTGCCGATGGTGCGGAACCCGAGCCGCTGGTGGAGGTTCAGGCTGGCGATGTTCTCGGGGAAGATCCCGGACTGGATGGTCCAGATCCCGGCGGCTTCGGTGGAATCGATGAGGGCCTTGAGCAGGCTGGTAGCGACCCCGCGACCTCGCGCGTCGGGCGCAACGTAGACGGAGTGCTCGACCACTCCGCCGTAGACACACCGGTCGGAGACCTTGCTGACAGCGACCCAGCCCACGACCGCGCCGTCTTCAACGGCGACGAAACGGTGCCCGGGCAGTTTGCCCTGATCGAAGGTGGGCCAGCCGGGGGCAGCAGTCTCGAAAGTGGCGTTGCCCTCGTCGATCCCAGCCTGATAGATAGCCAGCACCTGCTCGGCATGCGCGGCAGTCATCGGCACAATCACGGAGCGGACTACGAACTCTGAGGCGTGGTGAAGTCGCCCAGAGCCGCGGCGATCTGGCTCACGCGCTCGGGCACGAGGGTGTAGTAGGCCCACACGCCGCGCTTTTCGCGGGTGAGCAGGCCGGCGTCCACCAGGATCTTCAGGTGGTGCGAGACCGTGGGCTGGGACAGCCCGACCGGTTCGGTCAGGTCGCACACGCACGCCTCGCCGCCCTCGTGCGCGGCGACCAGCGACAGCAGTTGCAGCCGGGTCGGCTCGGCCAGCGCCTTGAGCAGGCTCGCCAGCTTCTGCGCCTGTTCGGCGCTGTGGATCGGCCCGCTGCCGGTCGGGGTGCAGCACGCCGCGTCCTCGGCCGTGGGGGCCTGGAGGGCGATCTGCGGGCGGGCGATCTGCACGGACGTCATGGGGAACAGTCTGAGCCAGGACATTGACGTTTGTCGATCCCTGCGCCACGATCAGGACATCGACGAGCGTCTATCTCTAGGAGTGGTGATCATGACGCCACCGACTACAGCGTCCGATGAGCTGCGTGAACAGGTCCGGGCCGGCTACGCCGCCGCAGCCGTCGCCGTGACCAGCACCGGTGCTCAGGCCGCTTCTGCCTCGTGCTGCGGCCCGGACGCCGCCGCAGACTCCATGGCCCTCGACGGCTCGTTCGGTGCCGGCCTCTATGCCTCCGACGAGGTGGAAGGGCTTCCTGCTGAGGCGCTGGCCGCGTCGCTGGGCTGCGGGAACCCGATGGCCGTGGCGTCCCTGAAGGAGGGCGACCGGGTCCTGGATCTGGGCTCCGGCGGCGGGATCGACGTGCTGCTGTCCGCCCGCCGTGTCGGCCCGACCGGCCGGGCGTACGGGCTCGACATGACCGAGGAGATGCTGGCCCTGGCCCGCTCCAACGCGGCCAAAGCCGGCGCCATCAATGTCGACTTCCTCAAGGGCCAGATCGAGGCCATCCCGCTGCCCGCGTCCTCGATCAACGTAGTGATCAGCAACTGCGTGGTGAACCTGTCCACCGACAAGAGCGCCGTGCTGGCCGAGATGTTCCGGGTCCTGGTACCCGGCGGCCGGATCGGGATCAGCGACGTGGTGGCCGAGGACCACATCACCCCGGCCGAACGGGCCGAACGAGGCAGCTACGTCGGCTGTATCGCCGGGGCCCTGTCCAAGAGCGAGTACCTCGAGGGCCTGGCGGCGGCCGGTTTCACCGATGCCGAGGTCGAGTTCACCCACGAGGCTGTCCCCGGTATGCACGGCGCGATCATCCGGGCGATCAAGCGTGCTGACGCGCCTCAGCTCCTGGCGGTCGTCGGCCAGGACGGCATGCCGGCCAGTTGCTGCTGAGTCCGCTTTCATCGCTGCCATACCCATGCGACGCCGGCGACCGCTGCGGTCCCGGCGCCGCTGCGGCCCACACGCACAGATCAAGGAATCCGTTGTGAGCTCCACTCCCACGTCTGCTCCCGCGCCGGCGGCGCTCGATGAGGCACCGGTGACGGCCCGCCTGTCGGTGCTGGACCGGTTCCTGCCGGTCTGGATCCTCGCGGCCATGCTGCTCGGACTGATCCTGGGCCGGGCCGTGCCCGGCCTGGACGATGCCCTGGACTCGGTCAAGGTCGGCTCAGTCAGCCTGCCGATCGCGGTCGGGCTGCTGCTTATGATGTACCCGGTGCTGGCCAAGGTCCGCTACAGCCAGACCGCCGCCGTCACCGGGGACCGCCGCCTGCTGGCCGCCTCACTGGCCTTGAACTGGCTGATCGGCCCCGCGGTGATGTTCGCGCTGGCCTGGCTCCTGCTGCCCGACCTACCCGAGTACCGCACCGGCCTGATCATCGTGGGCCTGGCCCGGTGCATCGCCATGGTCCTGATCTGGAACGACCTGGCCTGCGGCGACTCCGAGGCCGCAGCCGTCCTGGTCGCGCTGAACAGTGTCTTCCAGATCGTGGCGTTCGCCGGTCTGGGCTGGTTCTACCTCCAGGTCCTGCCCGGCTGGCTGGGCCTGTCCACCACCAGCATCACCTTCTCGGTCGGCGCGATCGCCCTGAGCGTCCTGGTTTTTCTCGGCATCCCGCTGCTGGCCGGGTACCTGACCCGCACGATCGGCGAACGCGCGAAAGGCCGCACCTGGTACGAGACCCGCTTCCTGCCCCGGATCGGGCCGGTCGCCCTGTACGGGCTGCTGTTCACCATCGTCATGCTCTTCGCCCTCCAGGGCGACGCGATCACCAGTAAGCCCCTGGACGTCGCCCGGATCGCGCTACCGCTGCTGGCGTACTTCGTGCTCATGTTCGGCGGCTCCTTCGTCCTCGGCCGCACCCTGGGCCTCGGCTATGCCAAGACCACGACGTTGTCGTTCACCGCGGCGGGCAACAACTTCGAGCTGGCGATCGCCGTGGCGATCGGCACCTTCGGCGTCACCAGTGGGCAGGCTCTGGCCGGGGTGGTGGGCCCGCTGATCGAGGTTCCCGTCCTGGTCGCCCTGGTCTACGTCGCGCTGTGGCTACGCCGCCGCCACTACCCGCAGGCTCTTCCCACCCCCTGAAGCAGCTCCTGAAAGGCAGGCACAACCGTGACCAAGGTTCTGTTCGTCTGCGTCCGCAACGGCGGCAAGTCCCAGATGGCCGCCGCCCTCATGCGCCAGCACGCCGGCCCAGGTATCGAGGTCGACTCCGCCGGCACCGAGCCGGGCACGAAACTCAACGCCCAGTCCATCGAGGCCCTGGCCGAGGTCGGCGCCGACATGAGTGGCGGCGTACCCAAGGCCCTGACCGAGGACATGGTCGCCGCTGCCGATCTGGTCGTGGTCCTGGGTAGCGAGGCCCACGTCGAGCCCGTCGCCGGAACCCCGGTGGTCACGTGGGAGACCGACGAACCCTCTGCCCGCGGGATCGAGGGCATGGAACGCATGCGCCTGGTCCGCGACGACATCACCACCCGCGTCACCACCCTGCTACGCGAACTCGGCATCTGAGACCACCGCCGACAAAGTTCGGGGCAAGGGCTTCGGGGCAGGAGCGCCTGACCCGGCCGGCGTTCTGCGGTGTGGCGAAGTGACGATGGGGCGAGCGGTCAGGACTTGCATGCCTGTCGGGTGATCCGGTGGGCCTGCCGGTGGCCCGTCACGTAGGCCTGCCGGTGAGCCGTCGAGTGGCCCGCCGGGTTGCCCGGATACTGACCTGCTGCCCACAGGCGGCCGAGGGCGTGGCCGATGACGCGCTGTCCCGCGTCCGACAGCTCTGGTCCAAGGGCGGGTGAGGGCCGGGCCGGTGGGCGTCGGGTGGCACCACGCGTGGCCCAGAATCTGACGGGTTGTCTTCTGGCGCAATAGGTATCGACGCGAGAGTGCGGTGCGTACCCGCCGCGGTGACTGCTGCCGGCGTCCGTCGTCGATTCGCTCTCACCGTCGTGCCGCCCGCAGGTGGCACGACGGTGATGGAGGTGCGCCGTGTCCCCAGAAGATCCACCCCGCTCGTCGTCCGATGACGACCCGTCCCGTCCGGTCCCCGGTGCAGAACGCGGACCGGACGTGGGTCCCGCCGCGGGCTGCGCCGGTCAGCTGGCGCGCGGCGTCCACCGCGGTTCCTGGGCACACAGGCCGGTGAGGCGGCGGTGTCGTCTCCGCACGCCCCGGCGGCGGCCGGGCGGGCCGGTGCATCGCGCCGAGCCGGCCGGGGGACACCGGCCGAGGTGGCAGTGGCGACCGGCCTCCGGGACGGGCCGGCACCGGGCGCGCTCCTGGCCTTCTGCCGGGCGCCGTGCGTGCGCCCGGCGCCGGCCAGTGGTGACCCGTGGGGACGGTCGGCGGGTCAGCGGGCGGGGTCACGGCCGGGGTCACGGATGTGACCTGCCTGCCGCGACGGTGACCGGTCACGGTGGACAGGCGACCTGGTGCCGCCGGGTGACCCGTTACTCGTGCCTGGGGTTCGTCATGTTCCTGGCCTTCGTCGGGGCGGGGGTCGTCCTGGTGGCCCTGCTGGAGTTCGCCGGGGCGAGGGCCCAGCGCTGCACGGCCCCGGGGAGCGTGGACCTGGCCCGGGTCGCCGCGCCGGTGGGTCAACCGGACGTGAGCCTGGCGGTGACCAGGGGCGTCGGGCAGATGACCGTCGCGCACGTGACCCCTGCACGGTCCCTGCCGGTGAACCTGGACGAGGGCACCGGGACCGGCCGACCGCTGGCGGTGATGCAGGGGACAGCCCCTACGGCGCTGGTGCGCAGGGCCTCGGTTCAGGAGCCGTTCGAGGACCCGGGTCAGGCCGACTCGCTGCCGCGAGTGGTCAACAACGCGACGAACTGGCTGCGGGCCATGGCCGGGGTTGTGGGCGTGCTGATGCTGACCGTGGCCGGGTTCATGGGGTTGTTCGCGCGCGAGCCGGCGGACATGGACCGGGCCAGACGGGCGGCCGGGGCGAGCGCGCTGGGATTCCTGGTGACCATGCTGGCGCCGCAGATCGTGGACATCCTGCGGTCCCTGGCCGGGGTCGGCTGATGGTCGACTGGGTGGTCGGGGGGATCCTCGAGGAGTTCGCCGGGCTGCTGGTCGAGCCGCTGACGAAGTTGCTGGCCCTGGTCAGCGATCTGGTGCTGCGGCTTCCGGAGGTGACGGGGCAGCGGCCGGTGCTGGAGCTGGTGGCGCGCTCGCTGCGGGTGGTCCAGGTCGGGTACGTGGTGCTGGTGGCCGTCGCGGGGCTGGTCGCGATGACCCACGGCAGCGTGCAGGCGGCGTACTCGGTGCGGGAGCTGTGGCCGCGGCTGGTGCTGGGGTTCGTCGCGGCGCACCTGTCGACCTGGGTGGTGGAGCAGTTCGTCACCGCGGGCAATGCGCTGGTGGTGGCGCTGGCACCCTCGGGGGAGCAGGCGCTGTCGGAGCTGGACACCTCCGAGGCCCTGTCACGGCAGGTGGACCAGCATCCGGAGATGCTGCTGGTGCTGTTGGCCGTGCAGGTCGTGATCGTCGTCCTGCTGGTGGTTCTGGTGGTCAGCTGGGGGATGCGGTTCCTGGGCCTGTGCCTGGCGGCCGGGCTGGGGCCGCTGGCCCTGGCCTGTCACGGGCTGCCGTGGCTGGAGCAGGTGGCGCTCGCCTGGTGGCGGTATCTGATGGCGATGGTGGTCACGGTGGTGGGCCAGTCGGTGGCCTTGCAGGTGGGCCTTCAGATGCTGCTGGTGCCGGACGCGGACCTGTCCGGGGCCGGTGACCTCGACCGCAGCGACGTCCTGACGAACATGATCCTGGTGCTGTGCCTGCTGATCGGCGTGGTGCGGGTGCCCTCGCTGGTGCGCCGGTTCCTGCCCAGCGCGGGCGGCAACCGTTCCGGCCCGCTCAGCACGGTCGCCCGGTACGTCCTGGTGAACCAGGTCGTGGGGAGCTGGCGCCGGCCGGTCACCATGATCGCCCGCTGGAACCGCACCCGTCGCGCCCAGCATCTCGCCGCCACGGCACTTTCCTCCTCGACGATCGGAAAAGGTGTGCACGCGAAGAAACTTGCCTCGTTCCGCCGTACCTCCGGCGGCACCGGTGCCGCCGGTGCGAGCGGTCAGCAGAAGCCGTGGATGACCCGCCGTGTGAGCGCGCCGGGCAGTCCGAACACATCGAACCGGGTGAAAACTCCTGCCGGGCAGGGTGTCACGGTGCGGGGCCCGGCCGTGGCGGGACGCTCGAGGGCTCGTCAGGCGCGTGAGCAGTTCCGGGCCGCCCGGCTGCGGCGCGGCCAGGAACTGGCTCGCCAGCGCCTGGACCAGGCCCGTCGCCGCTCCCGTCTGGCCGGGCGCACGGTGGCGCAGGAATCGGCCCGTCCCGCCCGGATCGCCGGCATCCGCCCGGCACGGTACCGGCCGGCGTCGCCCGCCCATCAGGATCCGCCGGCCCGGCGGACTCAGCAGGCCAGGCCGTTTCGGACGGCCGGTGACGCAACGCCTGTGCGTAGGAGGCCGGCGGGCCAAGAGGCGAAAACGCAGCGCAGGAGCGCTGATCGGGACACCGGCCTGCCGGCCGCGCGCAGCCGCGGCCGGGCGCCTGCCCCGTCATCGCGATCCACTCCTCGATCCGTCCCGCGTCGTGACCCTCGCACCGGTGTCCCGGGCAGGACACCCGAGCCGCGTCCCACGGACGTTCCCGGCGCCACGCCGCCCCGGCGCGCACCGCGCCGGGGCCCGCAGGAGCCCGGCACGCCGAACTGATGACCCACCCGGCCGAAGCGCCGCGGGCAGACCATCCGATCAGGGAGCGCAGATCCCACCATGACCATGCCCTCCGACACCGAACCGCCCGTCCGGGCCAGGATTCCCGCCGACCTGGACACCCCCGACCCGGTCTTCGCCGGGCTGAGTATGCGCCAGGTGACGGTGGTCGCGGTGTTCGCCGTCCCGGTCTACGTGGCCTGGAAAACGCTGCTGGGACAGGTGTCCGGGCCGGTGCTGCTGACGTTCACCGTCCCGGTCCTGGCCGCCGGGGTCGCGGTGGCCCTGGCCCGCCGCGACGGCATCAGCCTGGATCGCTGGCTGGTCGCGGCGCTCGCCCACCGCCTCTCGCCCCGCCGCCTGAGCCTCGCCCTCGACCTCACCCCACCACCGGCGTCCGGCAAGTCCACGGCGAGGCAGATGTTTTCAGGGGCGCCGGTCGCGGCGATCACCGAGGACGGGGTGATCGTGCACCCCGACGGTCGGCATGTGGCGGTGCTGGCGGTCACCACGATCCCGAACGCCCTGAGCACCAACACCGACGACGCCGTCCTGGCCGCCGGGACGGCCCGCTGGCTCAACGGCCTGTCCGGGCCGGTGCAGATCCTCCTCCAGAACCGGCCGACCGACCTGGCCGCCCACGCCGTCGGTATCGGTGAGCAGGCGCTCGCCCTGCCCCACCCGGACCTGGCCGGGATCGCCCTGGACCACGCCGAGTTCCTGCTCGACATCCACGAATCCGACCGGCCCCTGCAACGCCAGGCGCTGATCGTCTGTAGCGGGGGAGCGGCCTCCGGCGCGGAGAACCTGTTCGCCGTCCTCACCCGGAAACGGCGCACCCGCACACGTCATTCAACCGAACCCACCAGGGGACGACGAACCGCGCCCGCCGCCGGGCCCCGGGTCTCGGCCCGCGCCGCCGCCGAGGCGATCACCCGGGCCCTGCGCACCGCCACCGACATCGAGAGCCTCGGCGTGCGGGCACATCTGCTCGACGGCGCGCAGGTCCGCGCCCTGCTGCACCGCACCTGGAACCCGATCGCCCTGGACGACGACGAGAACCGGCCGGAACACGAGTCCTGGCAGGAGAGTCAGGTCGACCTACCGGTGGGCCTGCTGGAGGCCGGCCCGGACCACGTGCACCGCACCTCGCCCTGGAGTGGGCCGCTCTGGTCGGCGAGCGTCGCGGTCACCGGCTACCCGGACGAGGTCGGCATGGCGTGGATCGAGCCGCTGACGTCCTGGCCCGGGGTGATCGACGTGGCTCTGCACGTGAGCCCGATGTCCGCGCCGGCGGCCGCGAGCCGGATCCGCCGGCGCCGCATCCGCGCCGAGTCGGCCCGGCGCCTGGCCGCCGACCGGGGAAGCCTGGACGACCCGCTGCTGGAGGCCGTCACCCAGGACGCCGGCGACCTGGCCGACAAGATCGCCCGCGGCGCTTCCCGGCTGTTCACCACCACCCTCACCGTCACCGTCCACGCGCCGACCCGGACGGCTCTGGGCGCGGCGGTGGCGGACCTGCGGGCCCACGCCGCGTCCCTGCTGCTGGAGACCCACGTGATGACCTGGCGCCAGCGCGAGGGATGGATCTCCAGCCTGCCCATCGGCGCCGGATCCACCGCAGCGCAACGGATCATGGACACCGATGCGCTCGCCGCGGCCTGCCCGCTGGCCGCCCCCGACGTGCCCGCGTCCCTGCCGTGCGACACCGGGGGCCGCGACATTGGCGTGCTGACGGGGCTGAACCTGGTCACCGGTGGGGTGGTCACCTCGGACCGGTGGGCGCTGGACAACCACAATCAGATCGTCCTGGCCCGTTCCGGTGCCGGGAAGTCCTATGCGGCCAAGACCACGATCCTGCGTGAGCTGTACACCGGGACCCGGGTGTGCGTCATCGATCCTGAACGCGAATACCTCGAACTGGCGCGGCAGATCGGCGGGACGGTGATCGAGCTGGGTGCGCCCGGAGTGCGGGTCAACCCGATGAGCCTGCCCGCCGGGGATCCCGACGCCTTCACCCGCCGCTGCCTGGCCCTGCACAGCCTCATTGACGTCATGCTCACCGAGACCCTCGATCCGACGGCGAGAACCGTGCTGGACCGGGCGATCATCGCCACCTACGCCCGGGCCGGGATCACCGCCGACCCGGCCACCTGGCAGCGCCCGGCTCCCCGCCTGCATGACCTCGTGACGGCGGTCGGCGCAGGCTGTGAGGCCGGGAAGGATGATGAATCATCACGCGCCGCAGCCACTCTCCGGGACCGGCTGATGCCCTGGGTCGGCGGATCCTTCCGTGGCCTGTTCGACGCCCCCGGTGCCGTCGACACGCTTGACCCGCAGGGGGAGGGCGGGCACCTGGTGGTCTGGTCGACCCGGCTGCTGCCCGAGGAGCTGCGCCCCGTCGGCATGATGCTGGCCGTCGACGCGATCTGGCGCTCGATCGACCGGCAGAGTTCCACCGGCGAAGACCGTCCGGCGTCAGAACTGATGGTGGACGACGAGGAGGTGCGCCCCACCCCACGCCCGGTGGCGCGCCAGGACCGGCATCCGGGCGTGCGGCCCGGCACGGTGCGGCAACTGGTGGTCGTGGACGAGGCGTCGCTGCTGCTGGCGGAACCAGCCGGCGCGGCGTTTCTGGCCCGGCTGGCCAAGCGCTCCCGCAAGCGCACGGCCGGGCTGGTCCTGATCACCACCGACGTCGCCGACCTGCTGAACACCGAGCTGGGGGAGGTGGTCCTGGCGAACTGCGCCAGCGTGCTCCTGCTGCGCCAGGCGCCGCAGGCCATCGACCGGCTGGTGCGGGCCTGTGCGCTCAGCCCCGGCGAGGCCGGTTTCCTGCTGACCGCGCGCCGCGGGCAGGGACTGCTGCTGGCGCAGGCGCGGGTGCCCGTCGACATCGTCGCCTCGCCCCGCGAGCACCCCATCGCCGCCGCCCCACCCGACCCGATCACCCGGCCTCCGGCCCCGTCATCGGCCCCGTCATCGGCCCGGTCATCGGCCCGGCAGCGCGCCGGCCGGGTGGGGGAGCGAGGGTGATCAGCGACGGTTTCGGCCCGACGGAGTCCTTCTACCGCCTCGACGATCCGGCCGGCGAATTTCTGATTGACCCGGTGGCCGGCCTGGCCGGCCTGGCCGGCCGTGTCGGCCGGTGGGGTGCGGGCGTGCTGGCGGATCCGTTGCTCATGGTCCTGGTGGTGGCGCTGCTCGTGCTGCTGGCGGCCGAGGCCCGGCACGCGCGGCGCGCCTGGAAGGACTGGCGGCACCGGCGCATGCTCGATGGCGCTCAGGAGATCCTCGTGCGACCACCGGTCGAGGTCGATCCGGCCGGTGTGCAGCTGTGGTGGGCGCAGGCCGCCGCCCTGCTGCGGCGCGGTGGCTGGCGGCGCCTGCTGTACGGTCCGCCGCACATCGCTGTCGAATACCGCTGGGCCGGGCGCGAACTGAGCATCGTGCTGTGGATCCCCGCCACCGTTCCGGTCAGCCCGTTCGCTGCCGCGGTCCGCGCGGCCTGGCCCGGTGCCACCACCACGATCCGGGACGCTCGCCCACCCCTGGGACTCGGCACCGCACCGGCCGGCGGCGGACCGGTGGACCATGGACCAGCCGGCCACGGACCAATCGACCCCGGATCAGGCGACCGCCGTCCGGCCGATGAGACAACGACCGGCGGACCGGATGATCACGGACCGGCCGCTGCCACGCCGCCCGACGGCGTCCCAGGTGCCGGCGGTCATGACGGGCTGCACCGGCGAGGCCGGCGACGCGCGGTGTCCCACCGCCGGGCGACATCCCGGCAGTCGGTGAGCCCACCGGTGCCCCCACCGGCAAACCGGCCCACGGCCGGGCCTTCCACCTCGACAGGCCCGCACCGCACCCGGGCATGGAGCCTGCTCCAGCGAGGATTCGACCGGTGGATGGACGCCGGTGGACCCACTCGCGACGACGACACCGACGTCACCAGAAACCCGGCCCTGCCCCCACCCGGTGACGGCGCCTACCCGCACCTGCCGGGCGGGTACGTGCAGGCGGCCTCGGGCCGCCACCTGGGAGCCAGGCTGCCGGGGTGGTACGTGTTCCGGGTCCGCACCGAGCACGGCGTCGACCCGTTGCGGGCGATGATCGAGCAGGGCGCCGGCCTGAACGGGGCCGAGAGCGCCTGCGTCCAGATCCTCGTGCGCCGCCCGGGCCCCCGGACCGTGCGGCGGGTCCGGGCCGGCGCCGTCGGCCTCAAGACCGGCCGGCGCGAACACCAGCTCCCGGGCCCGGCCGCCGTCGCGGCCTGGGTCCCCCAGCTCCTGCTGCTCGCCCTGCGGGGCCTGCTGGGTGCGGTCGAGGTGCTGATCGACGTCGCCTCCGGCTCCCGCACCGGCAGAGGCCGTGCGCCCGCCCCCGGCGCAGCCCGGGCCGCCGCCGGCAACCCCCTACGCGACCAGGACACCCGCCCCGCCCTGGAGAAGGTCCGCACCGGCCCGCTGTGGGAAGTCGGTATCCGCGTCGCCGTCGTGCGGCTCGGCCCTCAACCGCCCCCGCCCGTTCGCAGGCCAGGACAGCGCCGCCGCGACGACCCGCTCCAGGCCCGCATGCACCTGCTCGCCCACGCCCTGACCTCGGCCCTGGCCGTGCACGACGGACGTAATGGTCTGCACCGCAGCACAATTTGTTCGCCGGTGGGCGTCCTGGCCGCACGCCGTATGGACGGCTCCCGCCCGGGTGCCTTCATCGTCGCCGGCCCGGAACTGGCCTCGATGGCCGCTCTGCCCACCGACGAGGCCGTCCCCGGCCTGGACCGGGCCCGCGCCCGCGCCGTGCCCGCCCCGGTCCTGATCCCCTCCGGCGGGCGGCAGGTCAAGGTCCTGGGCCGCGCCGTGATCGGCGGGCGCAAGGTCGGCATCCGGATCCAGGACGCCCGCCAGCACCTGCACGTGCTGGGCGCGACCGGATCAGGCAAAAGCTCCCTGCTGTGCCGGCAGGTCCTCGCCGACGTGCACGCCGGACGCGGGGTCGTGCTGATCGACCCCAAAGGCGACCTGGCCCTGGACGTCCTGGACCGGCTCCCGGCCGGCGCCCTGCCACGCCTGACCCTCATCGACCCCGACCAGCCGCACGGATCCGCCGGGTTCAACCCGCTCCAGGTCCTGCCCTGGGCCGACGCCGACCTGCTCGTCGACAACCTGTGCGCGATCTTCACCAGCACCTTCACCCGCCACTGGGGCCCGCGCATGGACGACGTCCTGCGCAACTGCTGCCTGACCCTGATGCGCAGCCCGGGTGCCCGCCTCACCTCTGTCCCGCAACTGCTCAACAACAAGGACTTCCGCACCCCCTACGTCGCCGGGCTCACCGACCCGGCCGGCCTGGGCGGCTTCTGGCAGTGGTTCGAGTCCACCCCACCGGCGCTGCGCTCGCAGGTCACCGGCCCCGTCCTGGCCCGCCTGCGGGCCTTCCTCGGGCGCGACTTCGTGCGCCGCACCATCGGGGTGCGCACCTCCACCTTCGACATGGGCCAGATCCTCGACGGCGGCATCCTCATCGCCCGCCTGCCCAAGGGGCAGCTCGGCGAGAACACCTCCCAGCTGATGGGATCCATGCTCCTGGGCTCGGCCTGGCAGGCCGCCGCCGCCCGCGCCCGCCGTCCCGAACATGCCCGTCGCGACAGCGCGATCTACACCGACGAGGCCCACAACGTCCTGCACATGGCCGGCTCGGTCACCGACATGCTCGCCGAGGCCCGCGGCTACCGGGTCTCGTTCGTCCTGGCCCACCAGAACCTCGCCCAGCTCCCGGCCGAGGTCGAGCAGGCCCTGGCCGCCAACGCCCGCAACAAGCTCTTCTTCAACTGCTCCCCGGCCGACGCCAAAACCCTCGCCCAGCACACCGAACCCCAGCTGGCCTGGCGCGACCTGGCCAGCCTCGACGACTACCAGGCCGCCGCCCGCCTGATGGTCACCAACCGCGAGACCAGCGCCTTCACCCTCACCACCATCCCCATGCCCCCGCCCGACCCGCAGGCCCGCCGACGCGCCCGCGCCCACATCACCGCCACCGGCCCCCGCCACGACGCCGACGACCTGCCCACCGACAACCCCACCGCCCGCACGGCCGGCCACCGGCGTCCCACCCCCCGAAAAGGACCACCCCCGTGAGCTTCCCCCGCCACCGCACCCCGTCACCCTGCGTGCCCAACCGGCCCGCAAACCACAAAGCAACGCACCCGCTACCGAGCCGCTACCGCGCCGCTACGGACCCGAACACCCCCGCGGCCCGGCCCCAGGAAACCGGTGGGGGCATCCGTGCAGGTCAGCCACCCCACCAGCAGCCGACGAACGCGCCGGCCAAAACGCGACTATCTCCCCAGGGAGATCCCCCCACAGGGATGGAGCACCCATCCCTCACCCCCTGTACACACCGGCGCCCGTCACCGGCCGTGCCGCTGCTGCCCGCCCCGCCTCCGCTCGCCGTACTCGTGCACCGCCCCAGCACCTCCGTCACCCCGCCCGGTGCCCACCGCCCACGGCGTGCGCGCCGCACCCCGCCACAGCGATGGGCCCGCCACCGGCGCACCCCGTACCACCAGCCCGCCCACCAGCGCGCCCGGCAGCACGGCGACGGTCACCGATGACGGACGACGACACACCCCCACCACGCGGCCCCGAGGAGGAACCGGCCCCCGGCAGCCCGCCGCCGGACCGCTCTCCACCGGCGCCGGCCACCCCCGCCCGCCGGCGCACGTCCCGGCGCTCGCCGGGCAACCGCACCTGGCTGGACGCCGGCCGCTTCCCCCGCACCCGGGACGGGGTCCTGCTGCGGCTGCTGCACGAGCACGCCACCCTGACCGGCCCGCAGATCCAGGCCCTGTTGTTCACCACGCCGGCGGCCGCGCGCACCCGGCTCTACCGGTTGCGGGAGCAGGGGTGGATCCTCAGCTTCCGCGCCCAGCCGGGTGCGCCTGCGCTCGCCTCGGGGGCGTGGGTCCGGCCCGGGCACCCGTTGCCGCCGCTGCACTGGGTCCTGGCCGAACGCGGCCACCGGTGGGCCGCCGGGCGCGCCGGTGAGGGCGTCCTGCCCGGCCGTCGCTGGCGCCAGCGCATGGAGGCCGTGGCCGCCAGCGCCCAGCTGGACCACCTCGACGGCGTCCACCAGTTCTTCGTCTCCCTGATCACCGGTGCACGTACCCTCAACGGGCCCGGCACGTCCTTCACCTGGACACCGGGCCCCTGGAACCTGTCCGCCCGCGACGCCCCACCGGTGGGCGAACCATCCCCGCCGCTCGTTGGCGAGCAGGTCCGGCTGGCCCGCTGGTGGCCCAGCGACCGCGCCAGTTCCGCGATCGCGGGCCGGGTGCGCCCGGACGGGCACGGCGTCCTGGAACACCGCGCCCCGCAAGGACAGCTACGGCAGACCGGCTTCTTCGTTGAATACGACCGCGGTACCGAGCCACTTCCCGTCCTGACCGGGAAACTACGCGCCTACCGGCAGCTGCGCGCCGACCAGAACATCGCCCTGCCGGTGCTGTTCGTCCTGCCCGGCCCGATCCGCGAACAGCACCTGCACCAGATCCTCACCGAAAGCACCGGCAGCCCCGAACCCAGCGACGTCGAAGGCGACCCCCTGCCGCCGGCCGCAGGGCCTGACAGCCCGCCTTCGCTGCCCGTGCTCACCACCCACCTCCAGGAGCTGGAGCGCCTCCCCGGCGGCCCGGCCGCCGCGGTCTGGCTCCCGGTGGGAGCCGCTCGGCGCATCCGGCTGGGCGACCTTCCCGCGACCGTCCCGGGCAACGCGTTCCTGGACCCGAGCCAGGTCCGCGACGACGAGGACCCCCTGTACCCGCTGGGACGCGACCTGCCCTGAGCACGCCCGGGCAGCCCCGAGCCGGTGACCCCACCGGCAGCCCAGGCGCCCGCCCGGTGGGCTTCCCGCCCCCGACACCGGCGGCGAGCATGAAGACTTCACCTTCACCACCAGCTCCCCCGTGCGCGCCACGGAACAACTTTCGTGCCGCCCACACCGGCGCATCCCCGTCACCCGTCCCACGGGCGTCCTCACCCACCAGCTCGCTGGTCGGCCGGCATCCCACGGGACCACCACGACGGCACCGCCACCACTCACCACGACGAATCCACCTCCTACGAGGCCCATCCCGTGGTGACGATCCCACCTGCCCACCTCCGGGCATCGCCCCACCCGGTAACCCCACCCGGTATCCACACCGCGGCAACCACACCGCGGCAACCACACCGCGGCAACCACACTGCGGCAACCACGCCGTGGCCCGACGCCGTCCCGGCCGTCGCGCCGTGCCCGCCCGCCCGCACCCCACATCCCTCAAGGAGAAGACATGACCGCCCGTTTCCCCGAACCCGTCACCCCTGCCGTACCGCAGGACCCGATCACCGCCCTGATCATCCCGGCCGATGACGCCCAGCCCCTGCGGGCCCAGACCCTGCACGGCGAAACCACCCGCGCCCTGCAACAACTCGTCCATGGCGCCGCCACCCGCCTGCTGCTGGAGGAAGGATCCAGGCTCTACCACCAGGACACCCACGAGCCCACCGCGCTCGCGACGAACGCCCGGGCCACCGCCCTGCTCCTGGCCGTCGGCGGCCCCGCGGCTGCCGGTGCCCACGTCCGTGGCGACGCCGTCGTCCTGGGACCACTGCGCCACGGCCGGGAAACCAGCGCACCACCCCGCCTGCTCGGCCTCACCCGGCCCGCGGATCACCCGGCCGGTGCCCGCCACGTCGATCTCACCCTCCGCGCCCGGCACGATCCCGACGCCGTACTCACGGCGTCGATCAGCTGGCTGGACGCCTGCGCCTGGCTCCTGCGGATGGGCGCGCAGCAGCTGCGCACCGCCGACAACAGCCGCGAGGAGACCCACGAATGCTGAGTCTCCTGGTGTACACGGCGTACTGGACGCCCGAGGACGTCGCGCACGGCGCCAACGATCCCGAGCGCACCACTGGCGAGTCTCACGAATTCGATGATGCCGACGAACTGGTCGATCATCTGATCGCCCACGGCCTGACCGAACCGTCCTGCTGGCCGGTGACGTCCAACGAGACGCGCATCTGGTTCAGCGCCCCCAGCTACGAGCATCCGTACACCGGGCACCGCGAATACCTCACCGCCCACCGCGGCGACGACATCGACGACGGCACCTGGACCCGGATCGTGCACCGCATCACCGCATGCGCCGCGTAACCCGCAGGCCGGCAGAACCTTCCAGCGCCTCACCCCACCGGGGCCGGGGCGCTTCTTCATACCCCCTGCGGCCGATCGGCCGCAGGTGCACCTCCCCACGAAACACGAAGGAGAACAGCATGTTGATGCGCAGCCGGCACCACCACGGGGCACAACCCGACGAGCATCTGATCACCGTGCTCGCCGTCCCGGCCGCCCTCGACCGGCCACCCGCCGCGATCGAGATCGACCGCCGTAACCTCGCCGCCTTCCAGGGCCTGGTCGGCGGATCCGTCGAAGTCGTGACCCTCCAGACCCCGGAGATGGGCCTCTACCTCAACGAGGAGGGCAAGAACGTCGGCCTGCCGCTGAACCGGCGGGCCACCGCCCTGACCTGGGCCCACCACCCCGGCCTCCAGCGCACCCGCGACCACGTCGTCGGCGACACCGTGCTGGTCGGGCCGGTCGGCGACACCGGCTACGACACCTCCGTCCCCGCCGAAATCCGGGAACTGCTGACGGTTCCCGCCCGCGTCCAGGTCCAGATCATGGACGACGAGACCACCCAGGTCTGGGAAGCAGCCGGCAACGAACCCGACTGGTTCGGCGGCTACCTGTGGGGCCTGCCCTACGTGATGGAAGCCGCCCAGCGCGGCGAGCACCGGCGCCTGCGGGTGGTGCCCACGATGAGCACCGGCCGCCGTCAGCTGGTCATGGCACTGGCTCAGCAGACACTCGCCGAACACCGGGCAACGCCCGAGAGCGCCGACCGGGTGCGCATTCTCACCTGCCCGAGCCTGGCCGACCTGGCCACACAGATCCGCCGGGGCGGGATACGGGCCGGGGCCGGCTTCCACCACCGCAGCCTGGTCCTGATCAACCTGGCCCGGCACGGCGAGTCGTGGATCGCGATCCAGGACGGCGTGGTCTTCGACGTCCCGGCCCTCGTGCCTCTGGCCAGGACCGGGGGCCTGGAAGGGCTCATCCGCTCGATCCTCGCCACCGCGGCCGGGGACACCGGCCCCGGGGCTGCACCCCAGCAATGACCGCGACACCCACCCGATCCGAAGGAGGAACCATGAAGAGCGCCCTGCACGCCGTACGCCCGGTGAGCCGGCCGGAACCGGCCCGGCTGCACGTCGTCGTCATCCCGCACCACACCGAAACACCGGTGTGGGTGCAGCAGATCACCGGCGACCCGCAGGCGGCACTGGAGAAACTGGTCGGCGGCCCGCTCCAGGCCACCGGCCTCGACGACCTGCCCGCAGTCCTGCTCAGCAGTGACATCGACGTCTCCCGCCGTGGCCCGGCCGAGGACACCCACAACGTCCGCGCCACGCTGCTGGCCTGGGCCCACCACCAGCAGATCCGCTTCCGGTTCCACCTGCACGGCACCGTGGTCATCGTCGGCACCACCCTGCCGGACATCGACCCGGCACCGGTTCCCGCGCCGGGCGGGGTGGTTCGGGCAACTGACCCGGTGCCCGGGTCGCCGCGTGAAGCCGCTCCGGCTGGCCAGTACACCAGCGCCCCGGCACAGCTGATCGACCTGCTCCTGCACACCCCGTGGGTCCGGGCCGAGTACACCACCCGGCGCAGGCCGGGGCAGTGGGTGCGCGGGCGCCTGGTCCACCCCGGCTGGTACGAGGCCTACACCTCGCTGATCGCCCAGGCCTTCGAATGGGAACGCGACGCCGACCGGATGCGCATCGCGCCGGCGGTCGCACCCGAACACGCCCACCGGTGGGTCAACACGGCCAACCGGGTACTGCACGGGCGCGGCGCACCGGGCATCACCCCGGAGGACATCATCCCCACCACCACGGTGGACGAACTGGCCCAGGCGATCGCCCACGGCCGGCTGCGTGCCGGTACGGCCGTCCAGTACCAGGACCTGTGCGTGGTCAACCTCGCCGACGGCCGCGAGGAATGGATGGCCATGCACCAGCAGGTGGTGCTGCGCATCGCCGAACTGCGCCCGTCCGTCGCCGAGGGCACCTTCGCCCACATCGTCGCCGTCCTCATGGCCACCCCACCGGACAGCGGATCGACCGACCCCACCGGCCCACGGGCACCGGGCCGGTGACAGCAGCCCTCGCCGCACGCCCCACCCGTCCGGGTGGGGCGTTTCTTCTTGCACCGGAAGGAACAGACATCCGTGGGACAACAACCCCTCCCCAGCCGCGCACCAGCGGCACAGGCCGGCATTCAGGCGGTGATCATCCCCTGGGACACCGAGCAACCCGCCCGGGGCACCATCGTTCGCCACATTCCCGGTGACCCGCTGGGGCTGCTCCTCGGCGCAGGCGGCACCGGTATCCGGCTGCCACGCATCGACGCCGTCCTGCGCTGCACCGGCGACGAGGAACAGCCGCTGAACATCCGGGCCACCGACTTGGTCCGGGCCCACCGCTGGCCCGCCACCGGCCTGCCCCTGATCAGGGGCACCGCCCTGCTGGTGGGCCGCCGGTTGCCCGGCAAAGGACACCTCACCAGCGTTCCGGCACCGATGAGAGACCTTCTGGTGCAGGGCAAACAGTGCCGGGCCCAGGTCTCCACCAGCCAGGCCCCCGAGCGCTGGCTCGGCAACGCCATGGAGTTCGACGACTGGGGCCAGGCCTACCGCTACGGCGTACGCCTGGCCGGCCGATGGCGCCGGGTGCAGAAGATCCGCGTCGTCCCGGCCGAAACCGGCCACCCCACCACCTGAGCACTCACCACCCAGCCCGAGAGAGCGCCTTCTCCCCACCGGGAGGAGGCGCTCTCTCGCATGACCGTCAGGAGCCACGATGCACCCCGAAACCGCCGTCCCGGAAACCGGACCCGGCACGTCACTGATCGTCGCGCACATCCCCGCCGCCGACCGGCAGCCCCTGCGCCTGCTGGTCCTGCCCCAGCCCCCGCTCACGGCGTACCAGCAGATCGTCGACGGCCACGTGCGCCGGATCGACCTGACCGAACCGGGCCTGACCCTCGTCCTCAACCCCGACGGGCACCAGCTGGACATGCCGCTCAACCGCAGGGCCACCGCCCTGGCCTGGGTCCAGCACCCCGGCATGCGCCGGATCCGCTACCCCCTGCACGGCGACGTCCTGATCGCCGGCCCACCGACCCCCGGCCAGACCGACAGCCCCCTGCCCGACGACGTGCGCGAGCTGTTCCTGACCCCCAACCCCGTCCAGATCCAGGCACCCGACCGCCACCACCCCGACCGCTGGCGAGTCACCACCCACCGGGCCCACTGGTACGAGGCCTACCGCTGGGTCCTGCCGCGCCTCACCCAGCCCTACACCCCGCAGGACCCGCAGCCGCCCCAGCGCAGGATCGTCCCCGGCCCCTCCAGCCAGCTGACCGATCTCGTCGTCCGGGCCGCCCACGAGCACGGGTTCCACGGTTCCGGTGACCGCGACCCCCGCCCCGGGGCGATCCTCGGCTGCCGCACCGTCGCCGACCTCGCCCACCAGGTCCAGGCCGCGAGACTGCGCGCCGGCGAAGCCTTTCACCTGCACGACCTGGCCCTGCTGAACCTGCGCGACGACGGCCAGGACTGGCTGGCCCTGCACCGCGGCCTGGCCTTCCGCATCCCGCCGGTGCCCGGCCTCATCCACGACGGGCACCTGCCCCACCTGCTCGCCGAGATCGCCGCGATCGCTGCCCACCGCACCCCGCCCCCGGGCGCGTAACCCATCGCGCCCCCAACGGTCAGGCTTCCGGTGGGTCATCCACCCCACCAGAAGCCTGACCACCCACCGGACCCGTGCCTACGGTGACCGCCATCACCGGGCCATCCACTGCGCCCGAACACTTCTCACCCCCTCGGGAGAACCCGTGCTCGTCACCACCCTGACCCTCGACGCCGCCGAACACCTGCCCCGAACCCACCTGCTGCGCGACGAAACCGCCGCCCTGGCCCTGTTACGCCAGCTGCTGCCCGACACCACCCGGAACGTCCCCGACCCCGACCTGGTCCACCACCTCACCCAGGAAGGCATCCGCGTCCGCATCGAGACGCACGAGCTGTCCCCGCTCCTCCAGCCGGGCCTGCTCCCTCCCGGCCCGTACGGCGACCTGTACCGGGTCGGCGCCAATCCTCTCGGCCGAGACGACCGGCGCGGCGAATTCCTGCGCCCCGCAACCCCCCACGAGGCCGCCCTCTCTCACAGCTGCGCCCGCCTCGACGCAGGAGCCGGCATCTTCGGCGTCCGCACCAGCTACCCGCCCGGGCCCAAGAACACCGCATCCGTGGACTACCTGCACCACGGCAGCCACGCCTGGGAGAACGCGCTCGCTGTCGGCACCACCCGCTACTACCGCGTGGAAGCCATCCCCGACGACGCCACCCTCCCCGCCCTGCCCGGCGACATCGAACTCCCTCCCCGCTGAAACACCGTCACCCACCAGCCACATCGGGCCCTGCCCGGACGAGCCGACCACCGTCCGGTCAGGGCCCACTGCATGCCCACCAGAAGGGCAACCAGCGAAACAGGATCCAACGAGTGCCTTTTCCAGGTCTTTCCCCGCTGGCGATTCTGGCCACTCACCATCGCACCACCCGCTTCCGGCCGCACCGCCGAACGCTCCACCCGGGCCCACCCACATCGGTCGGCCCCTCCGGCACCCCGGCCGGCAGCACCCGCATCGCGGGATCTCCACCGCTGCTGCGCGGCACATTCCGTCTTGCACCACCGAAGGAGGAATCCATGTTCATGAACCGCTACAACGCCAGAATCTGGTACCGCAACGAGCTGTGCCAGGGGCTCGCCCGGCAGCACGTGCTGCTGAGCGGCTACTCGCTCCGGCAGATACGCACCCTGCTACGGCACTCCGCCGTCTACGACCGCCGCGTCGAACGCGTCGTACGCCGTTACCGGGTGCTGATCCGCGAGACCCAGCTCCCCACGTACCGGCAGGCACGTCAGCAGACGAGCCTGAGCTTCCTGCACGACATGCATCTGGCCTTCCACGGGCCCAAACCGGCACGACTGCGGTTGGTCTCGAGGCACTGGCAGTGGCGATCCTTTTTCGTCCAGCAATTCCATGAACACCGCGAAGCCGCAGCCTTCCCACCGGACGCGGAGTACCTCAACCGCGGCCCGCACCACCAGGACGTGTTCGCACAACTGCGCACGGCTCAACTGAGCGCCCTGCGCGCGGAACTCCTGGACATGATGCAAGGGCTCGACACCTACGAGCGCCTGCTCATCCAGGTGTCTTTCGCTGTGGTCTGCCGGGCCCACGACGACGTCCACGGCCAGCACGGGCACATCAGCCCTCAGGACGTCTGGCGCAAGGGCGATCTCACCGGCCTGGCCAAGGCCGTCAGCGGCTGACCCACGCTCCTCACCCTGAACCCAGGGTGAGGAGCACCTCCGTTCCCCACCCACCGTCAGCGAAACCGAGGAAGAGACATGAAACTCACCACCCCGAACCATCAACCATGGACGACGAAAACCCTCGCCGCCCTCACCGGGCTCCTGCTCCTGGCGCTGCACCGGGTCCGCACCCGGACCCTGCGTGCCCACATCGCCCGCGCCCGGTCCCTCGCCCACCGGGACCCCCTCACCGGCCTGGGAAACCGCGCCGCACTCCACGAGGCCCTCGTCGTACCTCGTCGCGGGCGCACCGTGCTCGGCCTGCTGGACCTGGACGGGTTCAAACCCGTCAACGACGAGCACGGTCACCAGGCCGGTGACCGGGTGCTCCAGATCGTCTCAGCCCGCCTCCAGGCAGCTACCGCCGGTCAGGGCCGGGTCTTCCGGATCGGTGGCGACGAGTTCGTCGTCCTCTGGCTTGATTTCGTTCCGCCGCCCGGCGTCTGGACCTACCGGGTGGCAGATCTGCTCCTGGCTCGCGTCACGAGCACACCCGTGCAGATCGCCGGGCACCGGATCCCGGTGGCCGCCAGCCTCGGGCTGATCATGGACGACGGCCACCTCACCGCCGGCCAGCTCCTGAGGAGGGCCGATCTGGCCATGTACGAGGCCAAGAAGTTTCCCGGAAGCAAGGCTGTGCTCCACAGTGCCTTCCGCGTTTCCGGGTGCCAAGGTCATCGCCATGCCTGCTATCCCGCAGGCCGTATCCGGGAGGCCCTGACCGGTACGGCGGCCGATTCCAGGGTCGGCGATACCCGCGACAGCTCAGGTCCGGACCGCCGATCGGGCGGCCGGCGAGCCCGGCCGACACGATGAACGACGACGAGATCGGTGGCTTCCTGATGGCCGTGGTCGCGGCGGCTCTCGCCGTGCTCGTGGGGATGACCCTGATGGTTCAGGCCGTCGTCGCCACCGTGGGCGATGCGCCCAGCGCCCTGGCCGCCGGCCTCTTCGACAGCACCGGCACCATCTGCGGCACCGGCGACGCGGCTCAGAAGCGGCGCCGTGAGATTGTCGATCTGGCCGGTGAATTCGATGTCGAGCAACGGGCGAACGCGGCCACGATCGTCCGTATCGGCCGTCGCCTGGCCGTGCCCATGCGTGGCTGGCTCGTCGCGGTTGCCACCGCCATCCAGGAATCGAGCCTGCGCAACGTCGATCACGGGGACGCCGTCGGCCCGGACTCGCGTGGGCTCTTCCAGCAACGCGCGGCCTGGGGCCCCGAGGAAGACCGCACCGCTCCCGCGGCCGCCGCCCGCATGTTCTACACCGGCGGCCAGGCCGGGCAACCCGGCCTGCTCGATGTCAAGGGCTGGCAGCGCATGCCGCTGACTGAAGCAGCCCAGGCCGTCCAAAGATCCTCCAAGGCAACCGCCTATGCCGAGCATGAGGACGAGGCCGCAGCCCTCGTCCTGCTCACCGTGCTCGGCACCCGCCCTTCCGGCACCATCACCCTCCCGGCCGACCTGTGCACGACGTCCCTGGGCCCGGGCGACGTGGTCGGCGCTGCGATCGCCTATGCCCGGCGGCAACTGGGGCAGCCGTACCTGTGGGGCGGCGACGGACCCGATGCGGGGGAGAGGGGTTTCGACTGCTCGGGCCTGACCGCCGCGGCCTACGAGGCCGCGGGCATCACCCTGCCCCGCACCGCGCAGCAACAGTACGACCACGGACCCCGCGTCCCCCTGGACCGGCTGCAACCCGGAGACCTGGTCTTCTTCGGTGCCGGCAGCACCACGATCAGCCACGTCGGCATCTACCTCGGCAACCACCAGATGATCGACGCTCCCCACACCGGCGCCGCCGTCCGGATCGAGGACCACCGCTGGGACAACCTCATCGCAGCCACCCGCCCGACCGGCATCACCACGATCACCGTTGGCTCCTGAAAGGATCTACCTCACAACAGTATCCAGAGCTCTCAGGGCTCCGCTCGATCCAGTCGCACTCACAACGTCACATCCCGAGCCGCTCCGGAATGTCCGGAGCGGCTCTTGGGCGTCCACCACAAGCTCGCCCACCCACTCTTGCCCAAGGAGATCCCGTCATGGCACTACTGACCTACCTCCCCGCAGGAACCCCACCCGACGAACAAGCCCTACGCCGCGGCGCCTGGCTCAACCCCGACGGCCACGGCTTCGCCATCGCCGCCGGCGGGCACCTGATCATCCGGCGCAACCTCAGCTTCCACCCGCTGCTGGCCGAATTCCTCATCCTGAGAGCGCAATACCCCGACACCACAGCCGTTTTCCACTCCCGCCGTGCCACCCACGGCGTCTGTACCCTGGACAACTGCCACCCCCTGCCCATCGGCGGGAGCCGAGACGCCTACCTCGCCCACCACGGCGTCCTTCCCCGCCGGCTCCGGCCCCGAGGCAAGGATCTACGCTCCGACTCCCAGATCGCCGCTACGGAACACCTTCCGTCCTTCGGGCCGCTCACGCGGCGGTGCAACCGGATGGCGCTGGAGCGCTGGCTGCCCGACGACAACAGCGCCGTGATCCTCACCCAGGACCCGGATCGCGGCGCCGGCGCCTACCTGCTGCACGAGGCCAACGGCACCTGGCAGCACGGCAGGTGGTACTCCGGCCACGACCACCTCCCGCCCGGGGAATAGCCGTCTCAGTGAGGCATTTTTTTCAGAAACTGTTCACATAAAACAATTTTCACCAGCCCCGGACGTCCATCGGCGTCCGGGGCTTTCTCATGTCAGGAGCCCACCATGTCCGCCGCTCACCCGACCCCGCACCTCGACCCCGCCGCAGAAACACCCCGCGTCCAGGTGATCCAGCGATCGACCAGCATCATGACCCACCTGGGCCGGCGCACTGACCAGAACTGGAGCGTCGAAACCGAAACCGCCACCCAGTGTTCCGTCTACGTCCGGGGTCCCGGCTTCGCGACCCTGCACCTGTCCTTCGAGCGCCCCGGCGCCCGGGGCAGCCTGACGGTGCGCGGGGTTCACCCGGCCGGATCCGGTGCCCCGGACGGAACCCGCGGTCCGGTCGTGACCGTCGCCGCGGGCCGGACCGACCGGTTCATCGCCCGTCAGGTCCACACCCTGCTCCTGCCGGAGTATCTCGAAGAACTCCAGGCCGCCCGCCCTTACCTCGAAAACCCCCAGCACGAGCGGGCGGCACGACGCGAGCTCGCCTACGACATCGCCGGCATCTGCGGGGGAGAGGTCTACTACACGCACGACCGGTACCACGTCGACTTCCGGGCCGGGTCCGAGCAAGGACGCTTCCACGTCCTCAGCTCCTCGCAGACGCAGCTCGAGATGATCAGCGCCAACCCGGACGTGGTCTGCGAGATCGCGGCGCTGCTGGCGAGGGGCGGCAGAAGGTAGGTACCCAAGGCCCGGTGCAGGCGCTTTCGGCAGAAGGGGCTCATCCCCGCGCAGGCGGGCAGTGCGACATGATCAGCGCTGGCCGAGCGAGAACTGGTCCCGGGTGAGGTTCAGCGCCGAGGCCACCACGCGGCTCACCTCCTCGCAGTGCTCGTCGAAGTAAAAGTGTCCCCCGGGAAAGACCTTCATGCCGAATCGCCCTCTGGTGTGCTGACGCCAGGCCGCCGCGTCACCCGGGGGCGCGGCCGGATCCGATGCACCGCTCAAAGCCATGATCGGTGCATCGATGGCAGCGCCCTCGTCGCAGCGATAGGCCTGTACCGCGAGATAGTCCGCCCGCAGGACCGGCAGGTACAGGTCGATCAGCTCCTCGTCGAGAAGCAGCCGTTCGTCGGTACCACCCAGAGCCCTGGTCTCGGCCAGGAGCCCTTCATCGTCGAGGTCGGGCAATGGCTCCGGCGCAAGACCGGGGGCGCGCCGGGCCGAGACCGTCAGGGCCGCGACCGGCTGCCTCTGGTACTGCCGGATGCGGGCCACCTCAAAGGCGACGAGGGCCCCCATGCTGTGCCCGAAAACCATGACAGTGCGGCCGTTCAGCGGCTCCAATGATGCCGCCACCTGCTCGGCCAGCAGCACGAGATCGGTGACAGGCCGTTCCCCGAGACGATCCTGTCGTCCTGGATACTGAACGGCCAAGACCTCGATCTCACCGGCCAGTAGGGCGAAGAGGCTTCGGTAGCGGCTCGCTGATCCACCAGCGTGCGGAAGCACGACGAGCACCGGGGATCCGGAAGGGGCCGGGTGCAGACGACGCAGCCATGCACCGGGCCCTACCGGCAGACCGCCGCCGGAGGTGAACGCGGCAGCCCTCGTCAATGCCGGCTCGCCACGCTCGCCAGCGATTCGATCTGATCAAGAGCAATGATCTGCAAGAGCTCTGGTTCCTGCTGCAGAATCATCTGGTGCAACGCCTGCAACATGCCGGGCGGATCGATACCCAGTTCGTCGGCCAGCCGGTAACGCAGCGCCGTGTAGCAGCGGATGGCCTCACTCACCCGACCGGTCTGCACGCAGGCGACCATGAAGAGGGCATGCAGGCTTTCGTTCAGCGGATTCTCCAGCAGCAGCCGACGCAGCTCCGGCACCACCTCATGGAACCGGTGGCAGAGCATCTCGGCCTCGATCCTTTCAGTCAGCGCCATCAGGCGCTTCTCGTCCCACTCGGCCGCCGCCGACCTGAAGACGCTCTCCTGAAGCCCCGCGAAGGCAGGCCCTCGCCATACGGAGTCGGCCCGACGCAGGGTCAGGGCCCGGCGGTCAGGCGCGGTGATGGTGTGGGCACGATGAACGAGGGTGGTGAATCGCTGGGTGTCCAGGGCTCCGGCCGGAAGGTTCACCGAGTACGTACCGGCACGCTCAATGATCTCAACGCCTTGGGCACGCAGCTCGCTGACGCACTTCTGGATCTGATTGCGAGCTGAGCGAGGCGGTGCACTGCCGTACACGGCGTCGATCGTGAGATCCACATGCACGGGATAATCGACGGCCAGAAGCAGACGGGCCAGCAGGGCCCTTGACGGCCGGTTGAGCAGGGCCATCTCTTTCTGGTTGCGCCACAGCACGACCGGACCCAGGACACCGCACCGCAGATTCCCCGTCGTATCGATGACGCTCTCCTCACTACTGCGTGGGCAACGGCACACCGGTCAGTCGATCTCCGTCATGGTTCTGGCCGAGGCTTCTGCTGCGCGCCAACGGGCCGCACACGAGAGCCCGCGCCCGCACGGAGCGAGCCGGTGCCCATCTGCATCGAACGCTCACCCTGCTCACAGGACTTGAGCCGGTACCGGCCGTCGACCCGGACGGCGTTCAGCATCCGACCACCAGTGCAGTGTTGTCCGATTTGGCATGTTTGTCTAGGTGAAGGTTTCGCACCAAGGAAGAGTGGTCGCGCCGGCGCCCAGCCGCCCAACTTTCACGACAGGCTCGGGGTGGCCTGCCCCCAAAGGCCTTTCGGGGACCGCGGCCCCAGGGTCACGCACGCGCGTGCCGGCCTCAGCGTTACGGCACGGTGAAGCAGATGGCTTGACCATCCTCGTCCGTCGTCGCCTCACACACGTCGGTGCGGTCGAGAACTGCTACTTCCCGGCGCGCCACCTGGGAAGAAGCGCCCAGGAAGCGGACGGGAAGCCAGTGCTATCAGGATCGTCCTCGTTCTGCTGAACGGGTCGTGGTCGGCCAGGTTGTAAGGTGCGGGACCGGTCCTGATCGCCGACTTCCGAGAGGTTCAGTTGATTCGCCGACGAGGAACCATGCCCGTTGAGAGCGTCAAGAATGAGATCCGGATTCCTTGGTATTATTTTATTGCTCAACAAAAGGGATTCCGGTGGCTGTGGGCCGCTCAGTCCATCTCGGTCATGGGCTCCCAGGTCAGTCTCATTGCCTTTCCCCTGGCTGCCCTGACGGTTCTCGACGCCTCCGCCTCGGAGGTAGGAATTCTGTCTGCGTTGGAACGGGCGCCTTTTCTTGTGTTCGGTATTTTCGCCGGGGTCCTGATCGACCGGTGGCGGGCGCGCCGCGTGCTCGTGATCACCGACTGGGTGCGAGCCGTGGCCTTGCTCCTGATACCGATGGCCATGCTCCTGGACGTGCTGACCATCGAGTGGCTCTTCGCGGTCGCGTTCGTCATCGGCGCCTGCACCGTCTTTTTCGACATTGCCTACCAGAGTGCTCTCACCAGCGTCGTTGTTGCTGATGACCTGCTCACGGCCAATCGCTGGCTGGAAACCAGCAAGTCGATCGCGAACGTGTCCGGCCCAGGACTGGCGGCCGTGCTCCTAAAGGTGATGTCCGCCCCGGTCGCGCTCGCGGTCGACGCACTCTCGTTCGTCCTTTCCGCGCTCTTCGTGCATTCCATTCGTAACCCCGAACCGCGCCCGTCGAGACCTGAGGGAACCTCGATCTGGAAGGATTTCTGGACCGGCCTCGGGTTCATTGCAACGAACACTTTTCTTCGCTGGAACGCCATCATTGCCGCTTCCTGGAATCTTCTTTACAGTGGCTTCGTCACCATCTTCTTTGTCTACCTCGCCCGCGATCTGGCACTCGACGACACGGTGATCGCCATTCTCGTCTTCGTGGGCAGCGCCGGGTCCTTTCTGGGTGTTGCCGCGGTTCCCCTGGTAAACCGGTGGACCGGGCTGGGCTGGTGCATGGTGATCGCGATGTGCACGGGGGGTCTGGGAGGGCTGATCCTCGCGGTGGCCGGTGGTTCGTCGCCGTTGGCGATTCTGGCCATCACGTGCGGTTTCGCGCTGATCAACGCAGCTGAACCTCTTTTCAATATCAATGCCATCAGCATTCGGCAGATGATCACGCCGTCCCGGCTGATGGCCCGCACCACCGGGTCGATCCGGTTCGTGGTGTGGGGAACCCTGCCGATCGGGGCCCTGATCGCCGGCTTCCTGGGCGACGCGCTCGGCGGCCGTACCACGATGGTGATAGTGGGCCTGGGCTTTCTGTTTCCGGTGCTCATGTCATTGATCTCCCCGTTCCGTCAGTTCCGGACCATCGCCGAGGTGGACGTCGTCGACAGCGAGAAGAAGCGCAGAGAGGGAGTACTCGATGCTGGAACCTGAGCAGTACCGAGGTGGGCTGATCCAGCTCGGCCTGCACAAGGGGGCCCATCAGGACGTGACCCTGGTGGACCACATGTTCCGGGCCTGCGCCATCCTCCAGGACATGGAGGCCAAGGACGAAATCTGCCTGGCTGGGCTGTTTCACGGTGCATACGGCACCGAGGGCCTCCACAACGACAACGTGGAGGCCATCCCGGACACCCGGAGGGCAGAGGTCCGGACGATCGTGGGGCCGGATGTCGAGAAGATGATCTACACCTTCTCGGTCATGAGCTACATGTCGCTGGGCAAGAGCTTCCGCCGGGTCATGCGACCCGGCGGGACCCCGCAGCTGCGAGATCGCCGCACAGGCCTGGAAATTCCGCTGGATCGCGAGCAGTTCCTCGACATCCTCCGGATGAAGCTGGGAGACGTCCTGGCCCACATGCCACCGCAGGCAGGGCACACCCTCGTTGATCTCCCCACGGAGTACGCGGGATTCTGGAAAGTGGCGGCCGAGTATTTCGGGCCGGCCACCGTCAGCACATGGAACAAGTTCACCGGAGGCGAATTGTGGATCGACCCGGAACAGAACTGAACAGCCCGGCCTGGGAGGGATTTCGTCTCTCAAACCAGCAGGAGCGGACCTTCGGTCTTGCCGCTGCCGGAGCCTCGGCACGCCTCCTCGGCGGAGCGCAGATCGCCGGGGAAGTAGATCCCGACCTACTGGCTCAGGCAGCCCGCCAGGTGGTGTCGGCACATGAAATTCTTCGGTCGTCGTACCGGAAAGTGCTTGGCGACAACAGTAGCACGCTGATGGTCATCGATGCGCAGGCCCAGGTGAGCGTGACCGAGACGGCCGCTGACGAGGTCGCCCGGGCGGAGGTCATCGATCGGCTCGCGAAGACCTCAACCCTCGACTCCTGCCTGGAGATGGTGATTTTCGGGCGACCGGACCAGGGCCGCTCACTCATCGTCTCGGCTCCGCGCGCCGGCATGGACAGCCTGTCGATGGGAATCTTCCTGCGGCAACTGGTGCAGGCGTACGCGGCCGTCGCAGAAGGTAGGTCCTGGGCGCCCGAGAACGTACTTCAGTACGCCGATTTCGCTCAGTGGCAGCTCGAGCAGTCCGTGCCGGGAGCGCACCCGAGCGAGCGGGAGTCCGAACTGCGGGCCGAACTGGCCGCCCTGCCTCCCGCCCGGCTACCTCTGGAACTGCGCTCGGACCACAGCAGCTTCACAACGATCGACTGGACCCTGCCGAGTGAGCTGGTCGCATCGCTGCGGGCCCGGGGTGAAGCTCACGCCGGCCTGCGGGGTGTCCTGCTGGGCGCCTGGCTGGCCGCCCTCTGGCACGCCACGGGCCGGCCCGACCGCCTTGCGGTGGACGTCATGACCTCGGGGCGCGTGTTTCACGAACTGCAAGACGCTGTGGGCAACTTCGAACGCTTCGCGCCGGTCTTCGGGGTCGTCACCGAGGGTGCGACGCTCGAGGACCTGCTTCAGGCGACCGGCCGGGAGCTGGAGGCTCGTGAGGCCTCTGGCGGTGCGGCGGAGCTTCCCTGGCAGCAGACGGCCAATCTGCCGGGCTTCGGCTATCTAGGGGCGTCCCCCTTACCGGACTCGCCCCTGGGCCTGTCCGACGCATGGGTGGCCCCACCGGCCGAGGCCCGGAAGGTCAGCCTGTGGGTGCAGGATGACGGTGACCGTGTCCGGGTCCAGCTGCGCCACCGGCCGGGGGTGATGGCCGAGGGCGGCGCGGAAGCCCTGGCCACGTGCCTGCGGGCCGTCCTCAAGGCCCTGGGTGAAGACTTCTCGGCCTCCGTGTCCGCTCTGCCGATGCTCGACGAGACAGCGGCCGGCCGGCTCGTGGCAGCCGTCAACGCGCAGAACGCGCCACCGACGCCACCCGCCCACTGGCACCGGCGCGTCGAGGAGGTGGCGCAAGAGGCCCCGGACCGGGTCGCGATCACGTCGCCGGTCCGTGCCTGGACCTACCGGGAGTTCGACGAGGCCGCCAACCAGCTGTCGAACGAGCTGCTGGAACGCGGGGTCCGGGCCGGGGAACTGGTCGGGATGTACCTGGAGCGCTCCGACGTGGCGCTGGTCGCCATGCTGGCCATCGCCAAGGCAGGCGCGGGCTATGTGCCGGTCGACCCGCTCCTGCCGCCGGGGCGCCGGTCGGCCGTCGCGCAGGCCGTCGGCTTCCGCCACGTCGTGACGGGTGAAACGGCGCAGCTGTCTCTACCCGAGGGTTGCGACGTCCTCCAGGTGGATGCGCAACTGAGCGTCTGCGCCGGTCGCGACCGGAGTCGCCCGGTCGCCGTTACGGCCGACACGGACCCGGCCTACGTCCTGTTCACCTCTGGGTCCACGGGCACGCCCAAGGGCGTCGTGGTCGGGCACGGCCAGCTGGCGGCCTACATCGACGGCGTCCTGGACCGGCTGGGCCTGGCGGGGCCGATCGATTCCATCGCCCTGAGCACTCTCGGCACCGATCTGGGCAATACGGCACTGTTCCCGCCGCTGGTGACCGGGGGCACGCTGCGCGTGGTCGGCCCGCAGACCTCCGCGGACGCTCAGGCTCTGGCCCAGGTGATGACCGAGGAGGACTTCGACCTCGTCAAGATCACTCCCTCGCATCTGGAGGCGGTCATCGCGGTGGCCGACGACCCTGCTCGCGTGATGCCGCGCAGCGCGCTGGTTCTCGGCGGTGAGGCCACCGGCTGGGGCACCTACCACCTGCTGGCCAGGTTCCTCGGCGGATGCCGGCTCTACAACCACTACGGCCCCAGCGAGACGACGGTCGGTGTGGTCTGCGGTCCGGTCGACGACAGTGCCCTGGCGGGTCTCGCCTCCACGCTGCCGCTCGGGTGGCCGATGCGGCACGCGCGCTGCTACGTCCTCGATCCCCACGGCAACCCGGTGCCCTCCGGCGTCTCCGGGGAACTGTGGATCGGCGGGTCGTCCGTCGCCCAGGGGTACTTGCCGGGCACCGCAGACCGGGACGAGCGTTTCGTGGCCGACCCGTTCAGCGAGGTGACGGGGGCGCGCATGTACCGGTCCGGCGACCGGGCCCGGCTGCTTCCCGATCTGCGCCTGGAATTCCTGGGGCGGATGGACCGTCAGATCAAGGTTCGCGGCTTCCGGGTGGAACTGGGCGAGGTGGAGGCGGTCATGCGCCGTCATCCGCGAGTCAGCGGCAGCCTCGTGGTGGTGACCGGCGAGAGCATGACGGCCCGCCTGGTGGCCTATCTGATCGACGCCGAGGGCAGCCGGGGGTCGGCGGAGTGGCTACGGCCCTTCCTCGTCGATGCGCTTCCCGAGTACATGGTGCCGGCCCATCTCGTCGCACTCGAGGCATTCCCACTGACCAGCACCGGGAAGGTCGATGCGGCGATGCTTCCCGAACCGGGTTCGTACGAAACGACTTCCCGATCCACCGTGCCACTGCGGACGCCGACCGAACGCGCCGTCGCGGCCATCTGGGCCGAGTTGCTGCTGCTCAAGAACGTGGGTGCCGACGACGACTTCTTCGACATCGGCGGCCATTCGCTCCTGGCCACCCAGCTGATCGCCCGGCTACGCGCCGAGTTCTCGGTCAACGTGAAGCTGCGCAACCTGTTCGAGGCTCCTGTCCTGTCCGAACTGTCCGAGCTCGTCGATCAGCTCCTGCAGAAGGCCGAGGCCGCCCATGTCTGAGGGAAGAGTCGCGTCCGGCCCCTTCCGCCCTGCTCGTAGGGCGGTCTCGGTCAGCGCCGGGGAGCTGGTCACGGTCAGGCCGTTGAGCGAGGGAACCCGGGTGACACTGTGCACCCCGACCGTGCCCGGCCTCGACGCACGTGACTGGCTGACGGGCCCAGGGCCGGGACCGGCCGGGCTGCGAGACACCAACGGAGCGGTCCTTCTGCGCGGTTTCAGACCCCTGGATTCCGAAGGGCTGTCCGCACTCGCCTCGGCGATGTCGGGAGAGCTGCTCGATTACACCAATCGGTCGACGCCGCGCACCCGCGTCAGCGGCCGGGTCTTCACCTCCACGGAGTACCCGGCCGACCAGACGATCCCGATGCACAACGAGATGTCGTACGCCGATTCCTGGCCGGACACCCTGTTCTTCGCCAGCGTGGTGCCGGCGGCCGAGGGCGGCGAGACCCCCCTGGCGGACAGCTCCCGGGTCTACGACCGGATACCTGCCGAAACCCGTGGGCGGTTCGAGCGGGACGGCGTCATGTACGTGCGCAACTTCGGCAGCGGGCTGGATCTGAGCTGGCAGGAAGCTTTCCAGACGCAGGACCGCAGCGAGCTGGAGGCCTACTGCAAGGAGCACGGCATCCAGACCGAATGGATGGATGACGACCGGCTCAGGACGCGACACGTCGTGCAGGCGAGCGTGATCTCGCATCGGACAGGCCGCAAGGTGTGGTTCAACCAGGCTCACCTGTTCCACGTGAGTTCGCTGCCCAGTCACGTCGAACATGAGCTTCGGGAGAGCTTTTCGGAGGACGAGCTGCCTCGCAACGCCCTGTACGGCGACGGCACCCCGCTGGCGGCGGACGACCTGGGGGCGATCCGTTCGGCCTACGCAGCCGAGGAGGTGGCGACCCGGTGGCAGGCCGGTGATGTCATGATCGTGGACAACGAGCAGTTCGCGCACGGACGCAGACCCTATGCCGGGGCCCGCTCGCTGCTGGTGGCCATGACATGAGCGAGCCGGCGACGTTCGAAGCGGTGCGTGACGAGATCGACTACGCCTACGACCGGACGGTCTTCTTCCGCGAGCACATGCAGGCCCATGGTCTGACGCCACAGGACATCAAGAGCCCGGAGGACTTCCTTCGCATCCCGGCGACATCGAAATCCCACTACCGCCGCAATTTCCCGGCTGGTGTACTGGCCCGCGGATACACCCTCACCTCGCCCGGCGTCATGCGCTTCCAGAGTTCGGGTACCTCCGGCGAGCGCCTGAACAGCGCCGTCCTGGCGTACGACCTGGCGCGTCGGCAGGGGACGGGGCTGGGGGTGAACCGCCGGTTCGACGGTCTGTGGCGGCCCGGCGGCCGTCCACGTATCTGCCGGTTCGCTCCGCCCAACTGCTCGGACGTCGAGTGCGCGACGGGTTTCTCGTCCATGCAGGACCGGACGCTGCCGGACGGCACCCTGGTCCTGACCGTCGCGCACGACCTGCTGGCGACCCCGCAGTGGCAGATCGTCAAGGCGCTCGACGAGATCGACGCGTACGAACCCGACCTGCTGGTGGTGGATCCGACGCACCTGGCCTTCCTGACCCGCTGGGCCGCCCGGCTCGGGCGTCGGATCACCTCTCCGCGCACGTTGCACGTGGTCTGCGGTTACACGTTGATGACGCGGGTGGCCCGGCGGTGCATCGAGGCTTTCATGGGACCGGACGTCCCGATCGGGGACATGATCGGGATGTCGGAGCTGGGGTACCTGGGCTTCGAGTGCCATGAGGGTGGGCGGCACATCAACGATGTCGACTTCTACCCGGAGTTCCTGCGGGATGGCCGGCCCGTCGAGGAGGGCAGCCCTGGCGAGCTGTGCGTCACCACGATCGATGATGCTCTGGTGCCGCGTATCCGCTACGCCACGGGTGACTGGTTCACACCGCTGGGCCGTTCCTGCGAGTGCGGGAGCGAGCTGCCGTTGGTGCGGATCGAGGGCCGGGCCACCCACATGATGCGGCTCCGGGACGGACGGGTGATCACGCCCGGGGGTGTGGACGCGGCGGTCGGGGATCCCCCGTGGCTGGACCTGTACCAGATGGAGCAGGACGCGACCGGAGCCTGCACCTTCCGGTACATCGCCCAGGACTCGGCACATCCGCAGGACGTGAAGGCGCTGCAAGCGCGTCTGGGCGAGCTCCTGAGCCCTGAGGAGGTCCGTTTCGAGGCCGTGGACTACATCGCCTCCGAACGCAGCGGAAAGTTCCAGCCGTGCATCTCCGCGAAAGGACGGTGACGAGGTGAAGAGCCCCTACCGACAGGACTTCCCGGCGCTGAGCCGGCAGATCGACGGTCAGGTGATCTCCTATTTGGACAACGCCGCCACCACGCTGAAACCGCGCACGGTCATCCGGGCCGTGACGCAGTACTACGAGAACAACGGTGCCAACATCCACCGGGGCAAGCACCGTCTGTCCGAGGAGGCGTCGGACGCGTACGAGAACGCGCGCACGACGATAGCCCGGTACATCGGGGCCGCCGCGAACGAGGTGGTGCTGCTGAGGAACACGACGGAGGCACTGAACCTGGTCGCCGGCGGGCTGGAGCTGGAGCAGGGGGCCCGCATCGTGGGGACCCTGGACGCCCATCATTCCCAGATACTGCCCTGGCGCCGGGCCGGGCAGCTGGAGCTGACCCGGACGGACGCCCGGGGGCGTCTGGACCGTGAGCATTTCCGGCAGTTGCTGCGCACCCGTCCGCAGGTCGTGGTCCTGACCCATTGCTCGAACGTGACCGGGGTGATCCATCCGGTCGAGGAGCTGATCGCCGAGGTCCGGGCGGCCGGTGACGCCACGATCGTGCTGGACTCGGCCCAGTACCTGCCCCATGGGCGGGTCAACGTGCATGCCCTGGGAGCCGATTTCATGGCGTTCTCGATGCACAAGATGCTGGGCCCATCGGGCGTCGGCTGTCTGTTCGGCCGTAGCGAGTTGCTGGCCGGGCTGCGTCCGGCGAACCTGGGCGGAGGCATGGTCGACTGGGTCGATCTGGCGGGCAGCGTCGACCGGCGTGTTCCGTACCGGTTCGAGGCCGGGACTCCCGACATCGCCTCGGTCATCGGCAGTGCGGCCGCGATCGACTATCTGGACGGGCTGGACGCTCGGCACTGGCACGAGCATGCCGGGCACCTGTGCAGTGCTCTGGTGGGTGGGGCTCTCGAGGCTTCCGGTGTGCGGCTGATCGGCCCTCCCGATGTGAGGGACCGTACGGCCTTGGTCTCCCTGCGCCTGGACGAGGGCGTGCCCACCGGGGATGTCGCCCGGATGCTCAGTGACTCCTACGGAATCATGGTGCGCAGCGGGCACATGTGCTCGCAGCCGCTCGTCACCGAATTGGCCGGTGACCAGATCCTGCGGGTGGCCGCGTACCTGTACAACGACGTGGCCGAGATCGAGAACTTCTACGCCGCACTGAGCGAACTGCTGAGCTGGATGGCTCCCCGGACCCGGACCGGGGCGGCGTGATGAGTGACGGCAGCGGCGGCGAGCGCTACCAGGTCGTGGTGAATCACGAGGACCAGTACTCAATCTGGGCGCTGTCACGGCCGGTTCCGCCCGGCTGGCGGCCCGAGGGGTACAGCGGATCCCGGGAGGAGTGCCTCGAGCACATCGACGCCGTGTGGACGGACCTGCGCCCGGCCAGTGTTCGCTGACGGAAGTCCGCTGAGAGAGGAAGGTTTCATGACACACCATGAGCACCGGGTGCCGGACCTGGCCACGCTCGTCCTGGACCGCAGCCACACCCAGCGGTCCGCCGTCGCTGTCACGGACGGGACGCTCGAGGTCACCTTCGCCGAGTTCGCCGATCGCGCCGCGCGTCTGGCCGGCCATCTGCGTGATCTGGGTGTGGGTCCGGAGGTGCGCGTGGGCGTCCTTCTGGACCGTTCCCTGGATCAGCTGGTGTCCCTGACCGCCGTGCTCCTGGCCGGTGGCGTCTACATCCCACTGGACCCGTCCTACCCTTCGGCGCGGATCACCTACATCCTCGAGGACGCGCGAGCGCAGGTCGTCATCGGCCGGCATGGGTCGCTGGAACGGGTGGACGTCGGCGCCACCGTGCGGGCGGTACGCGTGGACCAGGACGCCGAGACCATCGCCCGGGTGTCGCCGTACCGCCCCGGGCCGGTGAATCCCGATCACCTGGCGTACATCGTCTACACCTCGGGATCGACCGGGCGGCCCAAGGGCGCGATGAACACCCGGGCCGCTCTGGCCAGCCATCTGCACTGGATGCAGCAGCACTACCCGCTGGGGCCGGGAGACGTCGTCCTGCAGAAGACCCCGGTGGGATTCGACGTGTCGATCAGCGAGTGCCTGTGGGGTCTGGGCGCCGGGGCGCACACGGTGGTCGCCGGCGCGGGCGCCCACCGTGACCCCGACCTCCTGGCGCGACTCGTCCGCCGTCACGGCGTGACGGCGGCACATTTCGTACCGTCCATGTTCAGCGTCTTCCTCGACACGGCCGACTTGTCCGGCTGCGGGACGCTGCGCCACGTCGTCCTGATCGGCGAGGCGGTCACCGCCCCACTGGTGAGGCGTTTTCTGGGCAGTGGCCTGAGCGCGCAACTGCACAACCTCTACGGCCCGGCCGAAGCGGCGATCGCGGTCACGCGCTGGCCCTGCCTGACGGACGCGGACGGTCCGAGCGTTCCGATCGGAACCGCCGCGCCGCGGACGGACATTCACGTGCTCGACGATCGCCAGCAGCCGGTGCCCGCCGGTGACGAGGGCGAGCTGTACATCGGTGGCACGCATGTCGGTCGCGGTTATCACGACCGGGCCGCCCTGACGGCGGAACGCTTTCTGCCCGACCCGTTCTCCGGTGTCGGGGGAGCCCGCCTGTACCGCACGGGTGACCGGGCCCGGGTCCGGCCCGACGGGGTCCTGGAATTCCTCGGACGGGTCGATCACCAGGTGAAACTGCGCGGTGTGCGCATCGAGCTCAGCGAGATCGAGGCCGTGCTCGCCGGTGCTCCCGGAGTTCGTGACGCCGCGGTGGTGATGCACGGAAACGGCGAGGCGGCCCGGCTGGTCGCCTACGTCGCCGGTGCCGTCTCCGAACCCGGCCTGCGCGAGCAGGTCGCGGAAGTGCTGCCCGAGACGATGATCCCGGCCGCCTTCGTCGTGATGGACGAGTTGCCGCTGTCGCCCAACGGAAAGCTCGACCGGGCCGCGCTGGCGGCCCTCGAGCCGACACCGGCACCGACCGGGCAGGCCGGCCCTCGCGGGGCCACCGAGCACGCGGTGGCTGCTGCCTGGGAGCAGGTGCTCGGCATCGAGGGCATCGGTCGGGACAGCGAGTTCACGGCAGTCGGCGGTACGTCGCTTCATGCCGTGCGCGTGGTCTCGCGGCTGCGGGCCGAGCACGGATCCGCTCTGGGCATCGGCGAGTTCTTCGAGGCCGGCACGGTCGCCCGCATCGCCGCGCTCCTGGAACGTTCCGAGAAGACCCACACCGTTCTGCCCCATCGGGCCGACGCGCCCCTGCTGCCCTCCGGTGGGCAACGTCGCCTGTGGTTCCTGGACCATCTCCATCACACGGCCGGGGTCTCCTACAACATTCCCGTCGTCACCCGCATCCGTGGCCCGCTCGACGTCGAGGCCCTGCGCAGCGCGCTCGACGACGTGCTCACACGGCACGAACAGCTCGGTATGGCACTGCCGTTCACCGACGGGGATCTCCGGGCGGTCACCACCACCGGGGTTCTCGACCTCGAGGTGCTGTCGGTGGACGGCAACCCGCTGGAAGCCGCCACCTTGATCGCTGAGCGGTCCCGAACACACCTGGACCTCAGCCACGGACCACTGGTGCGGGCGAGCCTGCTACGGCTGGGAACCCACGAACACGTTCTGGTTCTTGTTCTCCACCACGTCGTCGCGGACGGGTGGACCGTCGACATCCTCGACCGGGACCTGGCGCTGGCCTACTCCGCGCGGGTCGCCGGCCGCCGGCCCTTGTTCGCTGAGAACACGCACACCTACCGAGATTTCGTACAGTGGAGCCGGGACCGCGAAGAGGACCTGGGCCCCTGGCGCGCCCAGCTGAGCGGCGCGCCGGTGGTGCTCGACCTGCCCACCGACCGCCCTCGCCCGGCCGTGCGGGCCCACCGCGGAGCCCGTGTCGTCACCCGGGCCGCAGGAGTGCTCGCGGACGTCGTCGCCGTCGCGACCGCGACCCGGACCACTCCCTACGCCGTGTGTGCGGCCGCGCTCGGGCTGTTCCTGCGGGAACTGACCGGTGCCGGTGACCTGCTCGTCGCCTCGCCCACCGCGGGACGCCCCGACCCGGGACTGGAGGAGGTCGCCGGGTACTTCGCCAACACCGTCCCGATCCGGCTACGGCCCGGGAGCGGCACCTTCACCCAGATCACCGCCGACGTGCACCGCAGCGTGCTCGAGGCCCTCGAGCACCAGTACGTCCCCTTCGAGTCCCTGGTGCGTGAATTCGCTCCTGCCGGAGACCTGTCCCGTTCTCCCCTGACTCAGGTCGCTGTCGCCTACCAGGGACCCCGCCGACCGTACGCGATGCTGACCGGACTGGAGCTGGAGCCGCTGGCCTCGGACACCGGCACCGCGAAGTTCGATCTGACCTTCGAGATCCACGAGAGCGGCGACGACCTCGAGCTGAGCCTGGAGTACGACTCGGACCTGTTCACGTCCGGCCGGGCCCGGGAGATGCTCCAGCGTTACGCTGCTGTGCTGGCCGAGCAGACCGGTGAGGACGCCCCCGCGCCAGGCACCCACGAGCCGTGTCTGCACGAGGTCTTCACCCAGGTCGCCCGGCAGTTCCCGCACCGGGTCGCTGTCGTCGACAAACACCGCTCGCTGTCGTACGCCGAGCTGGACCGGGCCTCGAACGAGCTGGCGCAGCGGCTCGTGGCCTGCGGGGCCGGCCCGGAGCATCTGGTCGGTCTGTGCACCGAACGGGGGGTGGACCTGGTCGTCGCGGTTCTGGGAGTACTCAAGTCGGGCGCCGCGTACGTACCCCTGGACCCGGGGCACCCGGCGGCGCGCTCGCGGTACGTCCTGGATGACGCGGACTGCCGGCTGGTCGTGGCGGACGCCGAGAACGCCGAGACGCTCACCGCCCCCGGTCGTACCGTGGTGACCATCAGCGGTCAGGGCCCGCTCGTGGGCAGCGAGCGGGGCCCGCAGGTCGGCGTCCGCTCCGGCCACGCCGCCTACGTCATCTACACCTCGGGCTCGACCGGACGGCCCAAGGGCGTTGTCGTCCCCCACGCCAACGTGCTGCGTCTGTTCGCGGCGGCCTCGGCCGACTACCGCTTCGGGCCCGACGATGTGTGGACGCTGTTCCACTCCGCTGCTTTCGACTTCTCGGTCTGGGAGCTGTGGGGCCCGCTGCTGCACGGCGGGCGCCTGGTCGTCGTGGACCACGTCACCAGTCGTGATCCCGGCGCGTTCCTGGATGTGCTGCGCGCCCGGCAGGTCACGGTGCTGAGCCAGACGCCCACCGCTTTCCGGCATCTCACCGCGGCTGCCGAAGACGCCGGTTTCCCCCCGCTCGACCTGCGCCTGGTCGTCTTCGGCGGTGAGACGCTGGAACCGTCGGCCCTGCGCACCTGGGTCAAGGGTTACGGCATGGATCGTCCTCGCCTGTTCAACATGTACGGCATCACCGAGACGACCGTCCACGTGACGATCCGCGAACTCGGGCCCACCGACCTGGACGCTGCGGTCAGCCCGATCGGCAGGCCTCTGGACGGTGTGCGGGTTCATCTGCTCGACCCGGAGATGCACGAGGTGCCCGCCGGGGTCGAGGGCGAGATCTACGTCGCCGGAACCGGAGTGGCCCGTGGCTATCTCGGCCGTCCGGCGCTCACCGCCCAGCGTTTCGTCCCCGACCCGTTCGGGGCGCCGGGGGAGCGCCTCTACCGCACCGGTGATCTCGCCGTGCGGCTGGAGGGCAGTGGGGAACTGGCCTTCCGCGGACGCTCGGACTCCCAGGTGCAGTTGCACGGTTTCCGGATCGAGCTGGGTGAGGTCGAACGCGCCCTTCTGGATCAGCCGGGGGTGCGGGCCGCCGTGTGCCTCCTGAGTCAGGAGGCCCCCCACGAACCGCGTCTCGTCGCCTTCGTGGTGACGCAGCGGCCGCCAGAGGTGCGCCAGCTGCGCGCTGAACTGGCGAAGATCCTTCCCACCCACATGCTGCCGTCCGAGATCGTGTGGTGTGAGGCGCTGCCGCTCACCGTCAACGGCAAGCTCGACCGGGAGGCGCTGCTGACCCGGCGGACGGTGGCCCGCTCGTCCCGGCCGGGCGAGAATCCCGGTGATCAGCCACGTTCGGATGCTGAACACACTCTGGCCCGGATCTGGGCGCAGGAGCTGAACGTCGAGGCCCCAGCCGTGGACGACAACTTCTTCGCCGTCGGAGGTGACTCCATCCGCGCCATTCGCGTGGGCATTGCCGCGCGCGAGGCCGGTCTGCCGGTGACCGTGGAACGGCTGTTCCTGCATCCCACGATCCGCGAGCTGGCCCAGGAATGCGCCCGTCTCGGCGCGCAGCAGGAGCAGGAATCCGTTTCTGACACGGTACTGCCGCCGGCCACCCCGGCGCTGCCCGAAGGAGTGGTGGACGCCTATCCGACGGCCTCGATGCAGCTGGGCATCCTCTACGAGTGCGAGCTCGCCGACGACCGTCCCGAGCTCTACCACGACCTGGCCAGCGTCCGGCTGAGCGGCCGTTTCGACCGGGGCGCACTGCGGCGGGCCCTGGACGCCATGAGCGACAACCACGAGCTTCTCCGGACGTCGTTCGCCCTCGCCCAGTTCGACGTGCCGATGCAGCTCGTGCACAGCAGTGCCCGAATACCGCTCGAGGTCGATCAGCTCAGTGGCCACGATGCCACCGCCGAAGCCCAGGCCTGGTGGCAGAAAGAACTGAGCCGGGCGTTCGATTTCGCATTGCCCCCGCTGGTGCGCTGCCACGTACTGGTCGAAAGTCCCCAGCATCACCGCCTCTCCCTGGCCCTGCACCACATCGTGCTGGACGGCTGGAGCCTGGCCCAGCTGATGACCGAACTGCTCCAGGCCTACGACACGGCCCTGGGAAGCGGTAGCGCCGCGCTCGGCGGGGCTCCGGCGGCACGCTACCGCGACTTCGTCGCCGCTGAGCAGGCCGCGATCAATTCCGTTCCGGCGCGCGCGTTCTGGCAGGACCAGGTCGGCCGCCTGCCCGATCCGGAGCTGCCGGTGCTGCCCACCGAGCCGTTCGGTGGCACCGGGGATCTGCCCGGCGCCCTCGACGAGAACATCCGGCAGGCCGCTGCACGCATCGGCACCCCCCAGAAGTCCGTGTACCTGGCCGCCCACCTGTGGGCACTGGCCCAGCTGACCGGCCGGTCCAAGGCCGCTTCGGGGGTGCAGATGAACGGTCGGCTCGACGAAGCCGGATCAGACCGGCTGCTGGGTGTCCTGCTCAATGTGCCGCCGTTGCTGACCGAGGTGTCCGGGCGCACCTGGGCCGAACTGGCCCGGCAGGCGTTCGAGGCGGAGCGGACGGCGCAACCGCACCGACGGTTCCCGCTGGGCCAGATCAGGCGTCTCGCTCAGCGCCCACTGTTCATGGTGGCTTTCAACTTCATTGATTTCCACAACCTCGACCGCACCCGCGACCTGACCCACCTGGACGTGGTGGACTGGTGGTTCGCCGATCAGCACAGCTTCCCCCTGCGGGTCGAGTTCTCGCGCAGTCCCGAGACCGGGGCCCGCGTTCTGCACGTCTCGACCGGGGTGAACGCGGACCATCTGTCCGGCACAGCCCGGCACCTGGACCGTCTGATCCGTGAGGCGCTGCGTCTGATCGCGCAGGACGAACACGCTACGTGTCCTGACCCCCAGAAGGCGGACTCTCAGCTCGTTGAAAGGCCGGCCGTCACGTAGGCGTATCTGCGCCGCCTCGGCCGGCAGCACCTGATCTGCGCGGCAGACGTCAACGGTTGGCTGGAGCGGACCGATGGACCTTACCCGTCCGGGCTCTGACGGAAGGTACGGGCTGAGGCGAAGGTTGGCCGGCCGGTGGCCCAGATCGGGCCACCGACCGGCGTCTTCAGGCGGCCGGCACCCGCACGACGAGACATCCGGGCTGGATCACCAGGCGCACGGAAGAGGCCTCACCGAGGACGTCGCCGTCGACCTCGCACGGCTGGGCAGGGACGACCTGGAGGGTGACGTCGCGCCCGCGCTGCCGCTGCACGGACGGGCCGTCGCCGGAACGCGTGAGCACACGCGCCGCCACGGCCAGCCACCCGCCGAGGCTCTTGGGAGTCAGGACGGCCACGTCGAGGAGGCCGTCATCGATCTGGGCGTCCGGCAGCAGCACCATGCCTGCCTGGAGTTCCCCACAGTTGCCGACGACAACGGTGCGCGCGGCCTCGTAGGTGCTCGTCTCGCCGTCGAGCCCGAGGGTCAGCCCGAAGCCGTCGTCGCCGAGATGCTGACCGGCCGAAGCGACGTACGCCGCCCAGCCGGCCTTGTCCTTCAACGCCTCCGGGGCGTCGTCCATCATCTGGGCGTCGAAGCCGAGCCCAGCCATGACCACGAAGCAGTGCACGTTGTCGGCCGGAGAGGGCGGGGCCTGCTCCTGCTGAGCCGGGGTGGGATCGACCACGAGCCAGCCGGCATCGATGGCGCGCTCCTGCCCGGTGAGGGCCACCTGGAAGGCCTTGCGCAGGTCGTCCAAGGGGAGGCCGATGTTGCGGGCCAGGAGGTTGCCGGTACCGCCGGGCAGCAGGCCGAGGGCCGCGTCGGCACCGACGAGAGCCTGGGCCACGGCCCGCACCGTGCCGTCGCCGCCGAAGGCGCAGACCAGCTGGGCACCGGCCTCGATCGCCTCGCGGGTCTGCCCGAAACCGGGGTCGTCCTCGGTCGTCTCCAGCAGGCGAAGATCCTCGACGCCCGCGGCTTCGGCCTCCTCCTGGAGGACCTCCCGGACGTCGTCGAGGTCGACCTTGGTCGGGTTCACGACCACTGCCACGCTTGATGTCATGGCGTGCACTCTTGCACCCCAGGGGTGGTTCGTGGGAAGCGGATCTCCCGGACATAGCTAGGTTTGACGCATGATCACCGGGCCGAACGACGGCGTCCAGAGAGCCGCGCATCACGCGGGCGACAACCCTGTCATCGACTGGGGGGCTCGCCTGGGTTACGCGGCCAACGGCCTGATCCACCTGCTGCTGGCCTGGCTGACCCTGCAAATCGCCTTCGGCAATTCCTCCGGCCAGGCCAGCCAGTCCGGTGCCCTGGCCGAGGTGGCCAAGCAGCCCTGGGGCAAGGCGCTGCTGTGGCCCGTCGTCGCCGGCTTCGTGCTGCTGGCGCTCTGGCAGATCACCGAGATCATCACCCGCCGCAAGATCTCGGACAAGGCCAAGGCCGGCGGCAAGGCCGTGGTCTACCTCGCACTGGGGGTGACCGCGTTCCAGTTCGCCCACGGCAGTGGGACATCCAGCAACAAGCAGACCAGAGACTTCACCCGCACCGTCATGGGCTGGCCCGGGGGCCGTCTGATCGTCGCCGCCATCGGGATCGGCATCCTCGGCGTCGCCGCCTACCACGTGTACAAGGGGTGGCAGAAGAAGTTCCTGGGCGATCTACAGGAGCACCCCGGTTCCTGGGCGGTGTACACCGGGCGGACGGGCTACATCCTCAAGGGAGCAGCCCTGTCCGCCGTCGGCGTTCTCTTCGTCATCGCTGCGGTCCGGCGTCAGGAAGACCAGGCCACCGGCCTCGACGGCGCGCTGCGGGCTCTGCGCGACCTGCCCGCCGGCACAGTGCTGCTGGTCCTGATCGCCATCGGCCTGGCGGCGTACGGGGTCTATTCCTTCGCCCGGGCCCGCTACGCGCGGGTCTGATTCTTCTCGCTGCCCGACCGGCTCAGCCAGGCCCACGCGAGCAGAACGGCGACCAGCCCGTTCAGGACGGCGACCGACACGTCACTGACGTGGTGCATCCCTCGGTACAGCCGCGCCCAGGCGACCAGGAACGGCATCGCCACGCACACCGTCATGACCACGGTTCGCAGCACCCGATGGCGGATGCGCAGCGCCATCAGAGCGAAGCTGAAGTAGAGCGCCGTGGCTGCTCCGGTGTGCCCGCTGGGGTAGCTGGACGTCGGCGGAGAGTCGTCGAGCCGCTCGACGTCGGGGCGTTCGCGATCGATCACCAGGGTGGCGAAGAGGAACACCAGCGACTGCAGCGTGATCGCCAGCAGCGGCACCACCGAGTACCACCACTGCCTGGTGCGCCACCACACCAGCGCCACCACGACCAGGCAGAGCCCGACGATGCTCGCCGTGGCACCGACCCAGGAGAAGACCAGGGTGATGTGGTTGAGGATCGAGGTGCGGCTGTCTTCGAACTGCCGGTTGATGCTCTCCTCGGAATGCCCGAACGACTCCAGCGGGCCGTCCGTGAGCAGCCACCCGCCCGCGGCCACCACCAGCCACCAAGCCGCCATCGGCAGGAAGGCCCGCAGGACGACATCCCGGGCCGCGACTCTCTTCGGCGGCGCGGAGGTGTCGGCCTCCCATCGGGTCAGGACACTGCTCACAAGTTCTCCTTCGCGGCGGGCGCCGGATTCCGGGCCGGATCGTCGGGTGCCGGAGGGGGAAGATTCGGGGTCCATCCCCTATACCCGGCATAAGCCGCCCAGACTAGGCCCACACCGAGCATCACGCCTCCGATGACGTCGGAGGGAAAGTGGGCACCCAGAAACAGGCGGTCGGCGCAGGTGATAGCGACCCACGCCCCGCCCAGGCCGAGGACGAACGGGCGGGCGCGAGAAGGGAGTACGGGCCAGACCAGCACTATCAGAGTGCTCGCGAGCACCGTCGCATTGAGAACGTGCCCGGAGGGAAAGGAGTATCCGGAAGGCTGCGAGACCGGGTCCTCGACAACGGGTCTGGCCCGTTCCACCGCCAGCTTGAGCGACCAGCCGAGCATCCAGCCGACCAGCATCGTCACGATGGCCCACCAGGCCCGGGTGACATAGCTGCGGCGCAACCACATCCACAGGCAGACCGGCAGGCCGATCAGCGGGTATCCGACGAGCGGCTGACTCACCTCCTGCCAGACCTCGAGTACCTGGAGGAAGGCGGGATGCGTGCGGGCGACCCTGGTGGCGGCCACGATGACCGACTGGTCGGCCCGGGCCAGCGGGTCGAACCCGGTGCGCACGAGGTAGGCCAGCAGGGCGAACGGAACCGCGACGACGACCGCATAGACCGCCGCCCGCACCAGCCGTCGGACCCGGCTGCGGAGCATTACATCCATGAAAGCCTTGTTACCCTGCCGCGCGGCGGACGGCACGGCCAAGCGGTCCTGACGGCTCTCCAGGAGAAGCATGATCCTCCAAGGCGCCCCGCCTCTGGCCGTAGGACCCTGTCACGGTTTCCTGAATAGCGACCCCGGGGGGCCAGCGAAGCCGCTGTGCTCCTCGCGTGCGCGGGATGAGCCCCTGACGGACGGTTTTGAGACGACACCGTGGTGTGCTCCCCGTTCCCGCGGGGGTGAGGCCCCTTGGTGGCGGGGAATGACGACACCATCAATTGCTCCCCGCGGTTGCACCTGTGCGGTTCAGTCTGATGGGCCGGGTCGGTGCTCCGGCGGCAGCAGATGACCCACCATCAGTCCCTCATCCGCCGCCGTCTGAACGGCTTCGGCGAGCACCGTCCTTTCGGGCAGCCCGCGAGCGCGGGCCAGTTCGGCGATCTGGTCGAATTCGGGGTTGGCCTGGGTGATGCGTCCGGCTGCGGTGGCGACCTTGATGTCGATGGTGGTGCCGTGGAGGTCGACGGTGGTGATGAATCGTTCGAGAGGGTGCTTGGTGACCGTGGTTTGGCGGATTCCGAGAGTGCTGGTCTCGTGGAAGATGATGGTTTTGAGGCCGGTTGCGAGGTGTGGTGGGCAGAGGGTGTGGAGGGTGTGTGCTGGGCGGCCTTTTTTCATGAGGATGGGTGTGAGCCAGGCGTCGGAGGCGCCGGCGTGCAGGAGATGGCTGAGTATTCCGGGCCAGAGGCGTGGGTCGAGGTCGTCGATGTTGGCTTCGAGGAGCAGGCAGGGTTCGGTTGGCCGGGATGGGTTTTGGGTGGGCTGTCCGATGATGACGCGGGTGATGTTGGGGGCGTTGGGGGTGTCGCGGGTGCCGGCGCCGATGCCGATGGCGGTGGGGGTGATGGGTGGGAGGTCCTCGCAGGTGAGGGCGAGTGTTCTGATGAGTGCCAGGCCGGTCGGGGTGGTCAGTTCACCGGTTCCGCCGGCGTAGACCGGCCATCCGCGGGCGAGTTCGGCGACGGCGGGCGCGGGGACGGGGAGGTGCCCGTGGGCGGTGCGGACGTGTCCGGAGCCGAGGGCGACGTCTCCGGCGGAGATCGACTGGATGCCGAGGTCGTGGAGTGCGGCGCAGACTCCGACGACGTCGGCGATGGAGTCCAGGGCGCCGATCTCGTGGAAGTGGACGTTTTCTTGGGGGATGTCGTGGACGTGGGCTTCCGCGGCTGCCAGGCGGGCGAAGACGGCGATGGCTTGGGCGCGAACGGGTTCGGCGAGTGCACTGTTGTGAAGCAGGGCGTGGATGGAGCGCGCGGTCCGGTGCGGGGGCTGCTGAGTGAGGGGACGTACATGGGCTTTGAGGGCACGCAGGCCGGCCCGGTGGACGGTGCTGGTGCTGATGTGAATGCTTTCGGGAATGACTGTTTCGATGGCGGATCGGACGGCGTCGAGGTGCGCGCCGGCGTCGAGGAGGGCGCCGAGGAGCATGTCGCCGGCTACTCCTGAGGATGCGTCGATCCAGGCGTGGAGGGTGTTCATGATGAGGCGCCGGCTGGCGGGCAGGTGATCTGGGCAGCCAGATGTCCGGCCCCGTAGCCGTTGTCGATGTTGACGACGGCTACGCCGGGGGCACAGGCGTTGAGCATGGTCAGGAGTGCTGCTATTCCGCCGAATGATGCGCCGTAGCCGATGGAGGTGGGGACGGCGATGACGGGTGCCGGGATCAGTCCGGCGATGACGCTGGGCAGGGCGCCGTCCATGCCGGCGACGGCGATGACGGCTTGTGCCTGCCGGAGGGTGTCGAGGTGGCCGAGGAGGCGGTGCAGGCCGGCGACGCCGATGTCGACGAGGAGTTCGGTCCGGCGTCCGAGAAAGCGGGCGGTGAGCCAGGCTTCTCGGGCGATGGGCAGGTCGGAGGTGCCGGCGGCTGCGATCACGACGAGGCCGCCGGTGGGGGTGGGGGGATCGGGGGGCCAGGCCAGGAGGCGGGCTGTTGGGTCGTGCAGGGCGTCGGGCAGGTGGGTGTGGATGGCTTCGGCGTGGGCGGGGTCTGCGCGGGTGAAGAGGGTGACGGTGTCGGGGTGGGTGCCGAGCTGGGCGGCGATGCCGGTGATCTGTTCGGTGCTTTTACCTTGGCAGTAAATGGCTTCGGGGTAGCCGCGGCGGGCGGTGCGCTCGAGGTCGAGGTGCGCGTATGACGAGATGTCGTGCGGGTTATGCATGACTGACCGGCACGAGCGACAGGGTGAAGGCTCCTGACTGGAGTCCGGCCAGATCGATGGTGGCGTAGCGGAAGCCCGCTGCCAGGACGGCTGCGTGGATGGTGGCGCGTCGTGGTTCGGTCAGGGCACGGGGCAGGTCTTCCAGGGGTAGTTCGATGCGGGCGATCTCGCCGTGGTGACGTACTCGTAAGTCGGGAAAACCCATTTCCCGGATGGCTTTTTCGGCCTGCTCGATCTGGCGCAGCTTGTCGGGGGTGACGTCCTGGAAGTGGGGGATCCGGGAGGCCAGGCAGGGGGAGGCGGGCTTGCCGGCGCTGGGCAGGGCGTAGGCCCGGGCGATCCGGCGCACGTCGGTCTTGGTCAGGCCGGCGTCGGCGAGTGGGTGCAGGACGCGGTGGCGGTGGGCGGCACGGCTGCCGGGGCGGTCCGGTCGCCGGGTGTCGTCGGCGTTCTCTCCGTACGCGACGGCGTCGAGGTGATGGGTGTGGACGAGGTCGTCGGTGATCCGGGTGAAAAGTTCGTCCTTGCAGTGGAAGCAGCGGTCAGGGCCGTTGGCCTGGTACTGCGGGCGCTGTCCCTCATGAGTGGGTAGCTCGAGGAGTTTCACGCCGATGTGCAGGGCCACGGTGTGGGCTGCCGCGCGGTCGGTTTCGGCCAGGCTGGGGGAGACACCGATGATGGCGAGCACCTGGTCGTGGCCGAGATGCTCGGTGGCGAGCGCCAGGAGCACGGAGGAGTCGACGCCGCCGGAGAAGGCGACGCCGAGGCGGGTGATGCCGGCCAGTGTCTGGGCGACGGCCTGAGACTTTTCTTGTGTCCACGGGTCGGTCATGGGGACTCCTGGGAGGTGATGACTGGTGTCCGTGACGGTTCGTGATGCGATGTGGATCAGGCGTTGGTGGTGGCGAGCGTGGATCGGGCGAATTCCAGGAGGGTTTCGAGGAGCTGGCGGCGTTCCTGAGGGCTGCGGGACTGCGTGGCGTGGAGCCAGGAGATGTTGGAGGGGGCTTGAAACGTGCTGGTCAGGTCCTGGGGTGGGAGGCCCTGGTGGTGTGCGGCGGTGAGGAGGCCTTTCTGCTCGGCGTACCAGAACTGGGGGATGAGCCCGGGGCTGAATCCCATGAGCTGGGTGGCGACGTAGTCGGTGGTGGCGACGTTCTCGCCGGCGATCAGGGCGCCGAAGGGTCGTGGGGTGCCGTCCAGTGGTCCCATACCTTCCATGCCGGTGACGGCGTCGATGATGGTCAGGCCGGGGCGGACGACGGAGGCGAGATCGGCGATGACCCGGCCGGTTCCGCCGTAGTGGAGCCTGGTCTTGGGGAATCCGTAGACGGCGCCGGGGGCACAACCGAACAGGTTCTTCATGCCGAGGGTCACCGCTGAGCGGTGGTGGGTCTTGAGCTTGGCCAGCGAGATCACCAGGTCGCAGTCGAACAGGATGCTGGGAAGGATGAAACCTGGCATGGAAAGCGAGTCCTGGACGGGTACGGCTTGGAGGTCGGTGAGGTTGAGGTCGATGAAGCGGACGCCGAGGTCGTGGAGGACCTGGCCCAGCCCGGTGTTGCGCAGGATCTGGTCGGTGTCGCGTTCGTGGCCGGATCCGTCGGCGACGAGGACGTGCTCGGGGCTTCCGGTGACGGTGATGAGGTGGCGGAGCAGTTCCCGCACGACGACCGGATGCACGGTGACGTGTTCGTCCGGATGACGGGCCTCGACCAGCCCGACCTTGATCAGCACCCGGCTGCCTGGGTGCAGCGTTTTGGTGGGGTGCAGCGTGTCCAGGCACTGCTGGATGGCGGTGGCGCAGTCCTGGCCGGAGTACTGTGGGCAGGCGGCGATGGTGACGTCGGAGTGCGCGGTCCAGCTTCCGTCCAGGACGCGTTGCAGGCTGTCCAGAGGGCCGTCGTAGTCGAGGCCGACGGTCCGCACGGCCTGGGCATCGGGGGAGGACGCCATGAGCTGGGCGAAGTTGTCGTGGACGTTCTTCAGGTAGTTGCCGGTAACAGGGTCAGGACGTAGGCGGCCATCGCCATCAGCCACAGTCGTTCACCTCCGGTCGTCTCGTGGTGGATGAAATGGCCGAGGGCGCTGCGGCATCCGGCGATGACGTCGGGGTGGGTGGTGACGTCCGCGGCTGCGAGGGCCCAGCTGCTCATGATCATGGTGTAAGGCGTTGTCGTGCCGGGATCGGCGATGTTCTGAGCCACGGTTCGGTGAGCGGCGGCGAGTTCGGGGTCGGGGCCCTCGAGGTGTGTGCAGTTCAGCGCCAGCAGGCCGTAGGGGGTGACGCTGGGCAGGCTGGGTTGCGGGACGCCCATTTTCCCCGGCACATGTGCTCCCCAGCCGCCGTCGGCGCAGCGTAGTTCGAGGACGCGCCGGCGTGTGTCCTGGAGCTGCTCGGGTGGACGCTGGGTGGCCAGGGCGATGGTGGCCACCGCTGTGGGTTCCAGGAATCCGGTGGTGCCGTAGCACCAGCCCCACAGGCCGGGCGTGAGCTCGGCGGCGTCGAGCCAGTCGCTCGCCCGGCTGATGGCCGGTCCGATCCGGGCGTCGTGGTCGCCGGGGGCGCACAGGTGCAGAGCCGTCAGCGCCCGGGCGGTGGTGATGTCGCTGGGCGTGCCGGGGACGTTGGGCCATCCACCGTCCTGGTTCTGGGCGGCCAGGAGAAAGGCGATGGCCTGTTCCACGGTCCGTGCGCTCGTGGCCGCGCGCGAGAGCCCGGCAGGCGTCAGAGCGGTGCAGGCCAGAAGGGCCCAGCAGGTGGCTTCCACCCGGGCCTGAGCGCCGGAGCGCAGGTAACTCCAGGATCCGTCGGCATGCTGGGCGGCAGCCAGGGCATGGATGACGGTCTCGGCCGGGCCGGATCCTGGGGGTGCGGGCATCCTGTCAGGTCTCCTCGGCGGCTGTGGCCGGATCGGGCGCAGGGGCGGACAGGTGTGGTGGCGAGCCGTTCTCGGGAACCGCTGCCGGTACGTCCTCCTCCTGGAGTTTCCAGACGAAGGCGACGCCTCCCTTGGGGAACACCCATTCGTCCAGCTCCACCATGACGGTGTGCGGATCCTCCCGGGGGAGGGTCTCGATCACCGGTTTCTCGCCGGAGACGAAGAAGTCGTAGGTGAGGACGTTGGCGATGTCGGTGCGGGCGTAGTTGAAGGTCAGGGTGATGCCCTTGGTCGGGCGCACGGCCGTGTAGAAGAAGACGTGGTCGCGGCGGCTGAGCTTGGTGGCGACCGAGTAGTGCACGGCCACTTCCTGGCCCTGCTTGGCCGCCAGGCCCTCGTCCTCGCAGTGAATCTCGTACGCTCCGTCGCCGGTGACCTTGCTGGTCTTCTCGAGCTCCCGGTCGTCGATCGAGAACCGGTACAGATCAAGGGCCTTGGGGCTGTCCCGGGGAAGCGCGGCCGATTCCTCGACCCGCCAGGTGAAGATGTAGTTCGGGTCGCGGGTGCGGACGTTGTACTGGTCAGGATCGAGCACCCGGGCGAAGATGAACTTGCTGACGTTTAGTTTCGTGCGGTACCGCAGTGACACGACCACGTCGTAGTACTCGTCCCGCACACTCTGCGGTTCCGTCTCGCGCACGTTGCTGAGGGTGACGTCGATGCGCAGCCCGACGAAGCGTTCCTCATAGCTGAAGGTCTTCTGCAACAGCCCGTCGTAGATCGACCCGCTCATCTCCTCGTCGCCGAGTCTGGCCAGCAGGGCGCCCCGCAGAATCTCATCGAGCTTCTCCTGTCTCAGGAACAGGGTCCGCTGGATGCTGCGGTCCAGAATCAGGGCGCGCGGGATCTCCCGGACCACCGTGTTGGCCAGCGAATCGTCGTGCTCGTCGAGGTTGCGCTGGAACATCAGCTCGAGCGTGCGGTTGCTCTCCTGCCGGATCAGCCACTCGTAGGCGATCCCGATCACCGCCGTGCTCAGCGATGCGTCGGCGACCAGACGCGCCAGGCCGGCCAGGAAGTCGTAGGAGTCGCCCGGGCGCCGCTCCAGCCAGTAACTGCCCGAGTATGTCGCCACGGACAAGAGCACCAGCCCGGTGAGCAGCCATCCCAGTTTCAGGTTGACGATGCGCTGGAGCAGCAGGGAAGAAGCCGGTCTCCGCGGATCGGCGGCGGGGCGCGAGTGCTCAGACAAGGTAGCGCAGGGACTGGGTGCCGGTGATGAAACCCGCGTCCGAGTAGTCGATTCGGTCGTCCCCCGTGACGATCACGAAAATCTCCTCCTGAAGTTCCTTCAGCGATTTCTGCGCATCCTCCGGTGTGACCCCCGCGAGCTCGGCGACGTCACTGCTGGAGCGCCCGACCTGTGCGAACGTCGCAACCCATTGGGTGAGAGGGCTGACTGTCAGATCGCGGACGGTCTGGAGGCACACCCGGTCGACCAGCGCACCGAACTCCTCGTCCCAGCGGCCTGTGGGCAGCCCGGAGGGTGCCAGGCCGGCCAGCGTGGCCTGCTCGGCCTCCTTGATCTTCTCGCGTCCCTGCCGGATCAGCTCGATCAGGGCGTCGATGCCGCAGCGGTGATAGATGGCGGCAGCCATCCGCGCATAATCGGCGTAGAGCCGGTTGATCTGGGTGGCGCGCTGGTCGAACCAGTGGTGGCGTGCGTACTGGTAGACGACATCGGGACCGAAAACCGACGAGCCAATCAGGAGTTCGCCCACGACAACGGCAATGCCCTCCTCCAGGCCCCGCCCCAGCAGATCCGGATTGACCTGCCCGATGATGGCATGGGTCATCTCGTGGGCCAGAAGAATGTCGGACCCGACCGGAACCAGATGCTTCTCCTTGAAATAATTCCCGGCTTCGATACCGTACTCGCGCTCGTCGGCAGCATCCGGGGACGTGGCCGTCCAGTCCATCGTGTCGTACGGGGCAGGAAAGGTTTCGACGATGTGCAGGGCAGGAGAGGAGAAACTCAGGCCGTACCGACGGAAAGAACTTTCGAAGCGTTCATGGTTGCGGGGCATACTGTCCGCAGGGTCGGCCAGCGGCGCGCTCCCACGGAGAACATCGGCCAGACGCCGCAGGTCGCGAGCCACGAGCAGCTTGCGAGCGGCCGGCCCGTCGTACGGTGGCGACGACGATTCGAGGGTCTCGACGACGTCCTCCAGGCGAGCGAGCACCCGTGCACCATCGAATTCGGTATCTCTGAAATATGGTTCAATGAATTGTTCAAATCCCTGGAGGCTCGCAAAATCGCAAGAAGCATAATAGACCGCGCCCATAAGGTATTTGGTCCCGGAAGGTGGAGTAGACCCGCCCATCGCTCTGTCCCTTTCTGAACTGAAGGTGATGACAGGAGCGGGGTCGTGTTCCGGAATCCCGCTCCCGCCCTCACCCTAGCGATTTCCTACTCCCCTCCTGCGGAAGAGAGGACAGGTGCGTCACGGTCATCAGCTGCCTCCGTTGCCGTCTCCCCACACGGGAACCACCCCCTTCCCGCCATCGCTTCGCAGCGCGCGCTGGGACCGGCTCCCGGCACCGCACAGGATGCAGACGCACCCGTCCGCCGAGAGCGCCGCCGTCACGTTGTGCTCCTGACGGACGAGATCAGATCGCTCAGTGTCCGCGTCAGTCCCACCCGCCGGTCCTCGACGATCGCAGCCACAGAAGCGCGAAAGTCATCGCCGGGAGGCTCTTCAGGCCGGCCCATGAGATCGCAACGGTCCAGGATCGACCCGGTGAGCGTGGCGAAGGCAGAGGTGATGCCGGATTCGGCCAGCTCCAGAACCGCCATCGCCGGCCCTTGCTGTGCCGCAGGCAGATTGTCGATCTGGAACGCTGCCCGCTTGGCCAGCTGGTCCACCTCGTGCAGGGGGAGCAGCAACTCCCTCATCAGGTCGTACGCCGCGCTGACGCGAGGGTCGGGGAACGAGAAGTCCAGGCGCAGGCCCTCACGCCGGAGCAGTCCGTCGTGCGTCAGGTCCCTTTCCAGCCGGGTGCCCCGGTAGACCCGGACCTTGTTGGTCAGCGCCTTGTACGAGAAAATCCGGTTCGCCGCCAGAAAATCGGCATTGACGCGGAGCTCGTGCACGGTCGTGCTCGGCTCGAACATGATGAACCCGACCCCCAGGCTGAGCCCCAGCTCACGCACGACCCGGATCGCCTGCGCGTTCTGCTCCACCGTCGTGCGCTTGTCGAAGGCATCCAGCACCCGCTGGTTGCCCGATTCGATGCCCAGGAACACGTGCCGAAGGCCGCCATCCCGCAACGACCTGAACAGGTCCGGATCCACATCGTCGGAGCGGCACTCGAAGGCCCAGGACACCGACAGCCCGCGCGCCACGATCTCCTGGGCCAGGTCCCGGGCGCGCTGCTTGCCGCTGCGCCCGACCAGGAACTCGTCGTCCAGGAACGAGAACGCCCGCGCGCCGTGAACATCGACCAGCCACTGCATCTCGTCGACCACGTTGCCCACCGAGCGTTTACGCCAGGCCGGCCCGGCAGGTTCCTTGTAGAACGCGGGAACCGAACAGAACGTGCACACGAACGGACACCCCCGGGTGGTGACCAGGAAATAATGATCATCACCGAGATAGCGTGACGTCTCATCCCGCACCGGGAACGGCACCGTATCCAGGTCCGCGATCAGTGGCCGTACCGGCGTGACCCGCGAGAGGCCACCGTCGAGGAAGGCGATGCCCGGCACCGAACGCCAGTCATCGCGCTGCTCGAGCGCGCGGGCCAGCGCCACCACCGTCGCCTCGCCCTCGAACCGTACGACGCAGTCGACGCCCGGCAGGATGCCCAGCAGCGTCTCATAATCGAAGGAAGGAACGTGCCCACCCACGCAGATGAGAGCCTTCACCCCGGCTTCCCGAAGCGCGCCGGCGGTCTGGGCCACGGATCCGCTGGCCTCGTCGAACATGATCGAGAATCCGATCATGTCGTAGCCGCCGGCCGTCAGCTGCCGGACCAGCTCGGCCTCGTCAATCCCCAGCAGCGCAGCCTCAAGCACATCCACCGGGTACCCGGCTGCGCCCAGAGCTGCCGCGCAGTACCTCAGGCCGAGGTTCTCGCCGATCCGGAAGAGCTGCGTGTCGTACGGAGGCGATACCAACGCGATGCGCACGGCTTCCTCCCGAGAATCGGACGGGGGTGTCTTCGATGCTACGTGCCGTCGGCAGACGGAACCAGAGCCTGGCGATCGAGCAGCAGGTCTGGGCGACGCACGTAGACTCTCTCGTCCAGGTACCTTCGCCCGTGGCGATAGAGCTGGTGCACACCTCCCGACCGGCCGCGACGAAGTGCCCCGGGTCGTGCACAGAGAGACAAGACAACAGAAGACGTTCTTGCACGCACCAGTGGCGAGGTCGGCCAGGTCGTGACCCACCACGGCTGCCGAGCGGGCATCCTCCAAGATCGACAACACCCGGATGGCGAAATCGCCGATCCGGCCAACATCTTCGCCATCACGCCCGGTGCGAGCAAGAAACCCTCAACGACGACCTGCCCAGTCATCCGCGCGGTCGCGGTCCGGGCGGGGATTGAGATGGATCAGTCTTCTCCACAGCGAGTGCCGGCCGACCGCGCTCACCGAGCAAGGCGGCGAAGCTGAACCGCTGAACCTGAACCGCTGAACCTGAACCGTGTAGACCTCGGCTCTGCATGTAGCTCTCCGGCCGATCAGCGGACGACCGGCCCGGGGCATGTCTCGGAATGGCACTCGCTGTTGCCTATGCGGCGATCTTGATCTTGTCTGCTGAGATGGATCGCTGGCCTGTCATCGTGACCAACGCGTGTGCGGCGGAGTTCGGTCTTCGGGGAAGCGGTGTGGCCCGGCATTGGCTCCAGAATGAGATCGACCGTGCCGGCGTCGTCACGGATGTCCTCCCGGCCGAGATGAAGGGCCGCCGCAGTCCCTCCGGCATGTTCCTGCTGATCGAAGGTCTGCTGGTTCTTCCCCTGGCGTTCGATCACCAGAAGAGGCGTCAATGGATGGCAACGAACTGCATTGCCTTTCCTGAAGTTTCGCAGCGGCGCCGCCAGCAGATCGATCCGCTGTCATTGACGGGATTTGATCTCATGCAGCACGTGAACCTCACCGTGCACGCCGTGGAGAGGTTCCGGGAACGCTGCGGGGCAGCGCCGGGCCCGGGGTTCGCCGCCCAGCAGATGTATCAGGTACTCGGTGTCCAGGCGAGGGCGGTGACCCGGCCGCCAGCCTGGTGCCGCACGCGTCGAGCTGATTTCTACATCGTGTGCGGTGACGACCTGTGCGTGCCGATGTCCGTACGGGGAAGCAACGGCAAGGCGTTCGATGCGCTGACCTGCATCTACCGAGGGGGCGACCTGTTGTCGGTCACCGGGAAAGACCTGCGGGACAGATGCATGCTGGATCCGCTTGCCTTTCGAGAAAATGACCAGCGGCTGAACGACGTTGAGCGGGCCTTCGAGCAGGGAGCCGTGCTCTCCTTCTGGCCGCCGCGTTGGGCCCCGTACGAGAAGCAGCGGCGCCCGTGGATCCATTTCTCCGACACTCTTGCCTCTCCCGCACGGTGGAGTCAGAGTGTGAACCATCAAAAGCCAATCACCGTAGTAGGACTCGTTGAGAAGCGCAGTAAGCTTCAGCGACTGTTTCACCGGCTGCGGAAGGCCATCATCCGCTGGCAGGCTTGATCGGTTGAGCGTCGAAGCCGAGCGGTTCGGCCGATCTTCGGGCGTCCCCGGGACCGGCAGCGCCCGCCGACACTTCATCCGGGAGGATTTGCACGGGTCACGCCGACAACGGCAAGGCCTTCGGGACTTA